>JBBSKO010000053.1:0-11787 GCA_038256225.1 Propionibacteriales bacterium
CTCGGCGTGGACGTGGTGCGCCCGAAGGTCGCGGAGACCACCGCGCTCGGGGCCGCGTACGCCGCGGGCCTCGCCGTGGGCTACTGGGCCAACACCGACGACATCACGAAGAACTGGGGCGAGGACAAGCGCTGGAGCCCCAACATGGAGGACGCCGAGCGTGAGCGGCTGATGCGGAACTGGAAGAAGGCCGTCACCAAGACCCTCGACTGGGTCGACGACGACGTGGAGTGAGACCGCGGGGGCCGTCAGCCTCCCGAGCGCGACAGCAGCGGATCACTGCCACCAGGTGGCAGTGATCCGCTGCTGTCGTCGACGGCCGGGTCGGGTGGCGTCTCCCGGAGGACGCGTCGTACGGCGGAGCGACAGAGCAGCAGGACGACCACGAGCCCGGTCACCGCGACGAACCCGCCGAGGCTGACCGCGTCGCCGAAGAGCAGGTCGACCGCCTCGAGCACGACGACCTTGCTGCCGACGGCCAGCAACCAGAGCAACAGCGCAGCCAGGAGCCTGCCCCGGGGCGTCTCGCTGGACCTCATCAGGGTGCGCACTCGTCCCTTGACCAGGACGACCACCTCGAGGACGACCTTCAGCAGGAGCGCGGTCAGCAGCGACAGCGTGAACCCCTCGCTGATCACCGAGGGGACGTGCTCGACCGCGAGGTTGAGCACCACGACGTAGACGAACAGGTCGACCACGTCGACCGCCCGCACCGGGGCGCGCTCCGCGAGGCGTCGCCGCTCCTGGTCGGCGTCTCCTGCCGTCATCGCAGGGCGGCGTCACCGGCGGTGCTGTCGCTCGTGGGCACGCTCCGGTGGCGGCGCACGAGGAGCGCGAGGCCGATATGGGCGGCGTCCCACAGCACCATCGAGACACCGAACCAGAACGCCAGGGAGATCGCGCTGCGTCCGGGGTTCAGGACCAGCAGCACGCCCACCAGCATCGAGATGACGCCGCTGAAGACCAGCAGCCAGCGCGAGGTGTCCACCGCGGCGCCGAAGGCGCCGGCCAGCTCGACCCCGCCGCGGAGCAGCAGCCACAGCCCGACGGCCCAGGTGGCGGCGACCGCCGTCATCGCGGGCGTCACGATCGCGAGGACGGCCGCCACCAGCCCGAGGAGACCGAGCAGGCCGAGCCACGTCCGGCCGGTGGTGTCCGAGCGCAGCGTCTGGCTGAGCGATCCCAGCGAGTCCACGAGCACCCAGAACCCCCAGAGCATGACGAACGCCAGCCCGGAGGTGATCGGCCACACCATCACCACCACGCCGAAGGCGATGCCCAGCACGCCGCGCGCCAGCAGGCCCGCCGGGCTCAGGGTGTACCAGTCCTTCGACCTCGCGTCTCCTCGCCGTGACCGAGACCGTGGGCGGCCTGGGCCACCGGGATGGACCGCCGCTAGGACCACCACCGTGCGGACCGACAGGGGACAACGTCGTGCTCCGGTGTGGCCGACGCCCCTGCCGGGAGGAGGACCGGAGTCCTCACGGCCGAGGTCCGGTGGCCCCAGCGCTGGGGGCGCGGTTGCCGGAGAGTCGGCGGGCCGGGAGCGCCCGCGCACCACCACCACTCACAGAACCGACGCCACATGGACAGCTTCTGGGACTTCTTCTGGCTCCTGCTCTCGGCGTTCTTCTTCCTCGCCTACCTCGTCGTGCTCGTCCAGATCCTCGGGGACCTGCTGGGCGACCGTGAGCTGTCGGGGTGGTGGAAGGCGGTCTGGGTGCTGTTCCGGATCGTCGTCCCGGCCCTCACGGCGCTGGTCTACCTCGTCGTGCGGGGTCGCGGGATGGCCGGCCGCGGGGACGAGGCCTCGGCGCGGGCCCGGGAGCCGTACCGGGGGATGTCGTCGGGGCGGGCCCCGGTCGACCAGATCGCCACGGCCAGGACGCTGCTCGACAGCGGCGCCATCGACGAGGCGGAGTACCGCACGCTCAAGGAACGGGCCCTCGCCTGAGCCGGGTGCACCCGGTCGGCCGCCGCTGCCGTCACGGCAGGACGACGAGCTTGCCCACGTGGTCCCGGCGCTCGAGCGCGGCGTGGGCCGCATGGACCTCGGCGAGCGGGTAGGTCGCAGCCACCCGGGGGCGGAAGCCGCCGGCCCGGGCCTGGTCCACGAGCACGGTGAAGTGGGCCGGGGTGTGCATCGTCGACCCGATCAGGCGCAGGTCGTGCAGGTAGAGCCGGCGCAGGTCGAGCTGCACGACGGGCCCGGCGACCGCGCCCGCGACGATCCACCGCCCGCCGGGTCGCAGCCGCGGCAGGAGCCGGTCGAGCTGGGGCCCGGCCACGACGTCGACGACCGCGTCCAGGCCGTCCGGCGCGAGGTCCTCGAGACCGGTCGCGTCGCGGTCGACGACCGCGGTGGCTCCGGCCCCGCGGACCAGGTCGGCCTTGTCCGGCGTGGTCTGCGCGACCACGCGGGCGCCGCGGGACGCGGCGAGCTGCACGGCCGCCAGGCCGACGCCGCCGGAGGCGCCGGTCACGAGCACCAGCTCGCCCGCCACCACGCCGCCCCGCTCGAGCATGCCCGTGGCGGTGCCGTAGGCGATCGGGAGGCAGGCCAGCTCGGGGTCGGTGAGCGGCGAGCCGGTCACGTCGTGGACCCGCGTGGCCGGGACCACCACGAGCTCGGCGAACCCGCCGTCCTCCTCGCTGCCCAGCACCCCGGTCAGCCGGGGCGGGTCGGTGTCAAGGTCGAAGGTGCCGGGGTCGACCAGCACCCGCCGACCGACCCACCCGGGGTCGACGCCGGGCCCGACCAGGTCGACCCGGCCGACGACGTCCGCGCCCTGGATGCGCGGGAAGGCGACCGGGCCGAGCCAGCCGGCCAGCGCGGTGGGGTCGCCCGGGAGCCCGTAGGCACCCTCCCGCGTCCAGACGTCGGTGTTGTTGACGGCCGCGGCGGTGACCCGCAGGCGTACGCCACCCGGGCCCGGGAGCGGGTCGGCCACGTCGCGCAACTCGACCGCGTCGGGCCCGCCGAACCTGGTCAGCACGGCTGCACGCACGGTGGTTCCTCCCTCGAGTGACGGTGTCCGGACCGGGTCAGTCGGTGCCGGACTCCATCGCGACGTCGTCGAGCCAGCGGTCGCTGGCGTCGCCCTCGGCGGCGGGGTTGCGCGAGATGCGCTCGGCTCCCCCGCGCTCCAGCTCGCCGTACAGGGTCCCGTTCTCGACCAGCACCTGGCCCTGGTCCAGCGGCTGGGCGGCGTACAGCTCGAGCTTGGCGCGCGAGTCGGCGATGTCGAGGTTGCGCATCGTGAGCTGCCCGATCCGGTCGACCGGGCCGAACGCGGCGTTGTCGGTGCGCTCCATCGACAGCTTGTCGGGGTGGTAGGAGAACGCCGGGCCGTCGGTGCGCAGGACGGTGTAGTCCTCGCCGCGACGTAGCCGCAGGGTGACCTCACCGGTGACCAGCGAGGCGATCCAGCGCTGGATCGACTCGCGCACCATCAGCGCCTGCGGGTCCAGCCAGCGGCCCTCGTAGAGCAGCCGACCGAGCTGGCGGCCCTGGTCGTGGTAGGAGGCGATGGTGTCCTCGTTGTGGATGGCGTTGACCAGCCGCTCGTAGGCGATGTGGAGCAGCGCGATCGCCGGGGCCTCGTAGATGCCGCGCGACTTGGCCTCGATGATCCGGTTCTCGATCTGGTCCGACATGCCCAGGCCGTGGCGGCCGCCGATCGCGTTGGCCTCCATCACCAGCTGGACCGCGTCGGTGAAGGTCCGCCCGTTGATGGCGACCGGGCGACCGGCCTCGAAGCGCACGGTGACGTCCTCGGTCTCGATGGCCACCGACGGGTCCCAGAACTTCACGCCCATGATCGGCTCCACGGTCTCCAGGGAGACGTCGAGGTGCTCGAGGGTCTTCGCCTCGTGGGTCGCGCCCCAGATGTTGGCGTCGGTCGAGTACGCCTTCTCCTTGCTGTCGCGGTAGGGCAGGTCGTGCTCGGTGAGCCACTGGCTCATCTCGTCGCGCCCGCCGAGCTCGGTGACGAAGTCGGCGTCGAGCCACGGCTTGTAGATCTGCAGCTCGGGGTTGGCCAGCAGGCCGTAGCGGTAGAACCGCTCGATGTCGTTGCCCTTGAAGGTCGAGCCGTCGCCCCAGATGTCGACACCGTCCTCGTGCATGGCGCGCACCAGCATCGTGCCGGTCACGGCGCGGCCGAGCGGGGTGGTGTTGAAGTAGGCGCGGCCGCCGGAGCGGATGTGGAAGGCGCCGCAGGCGATCGCGGCCAGACCCTCCTCGACCAGCTGGGTCCGGCAGTCGACGGCGCGGGCGATCTCGGCGCCGTAGAGCAGCGCGCGGTCGGGGACACCGGAGATGTCGGGCTCGTCGTACTGGCCGATGTCGGCGGTGTAGGTGCACGGCACGGCACCCTTCTCGCGCATCCAGGCCACGGCGACCGAGGTGTCGAGGCCTCCGGAGAATGCGATCCCGACGCGCTTGCCGGTCGGGAGGGAGGTCAGAACCTTGCTCACTTTACGTTGCCGTCCTTCGTGTGGTGGGGGTCTCGGGCGGGGTGTGGAGGGGGTCGGTGGGGTCGGGGTGGGCCAGGTCGAGGAACCGCCGGGCGAGCTCGTCGCCGCCCCGCGGGTCGCGGCCGATCACCAGCACGGTGTCGTCGCCGGCGATGGTGCCGAGCACCTCGGGCAGCTCGGCGCGGTCGAAGGCGGAGGCCAGGAACTGCGCCGCGCCCGGCGGGGTACGCAGGACCACGAGGTTGGCACTGGCCTCGGCGCTGACCAGCAGCTCGCCGCACAGCCGGGCCAGCCGGGCCGCGGAGGCCGCCGACTCCGCCGGGAGCGACGGCCGACGGTCGCCGCCCTCGGCGGGGACCGCGTAGACCAGTGACCCGGCCGGGGTGCGGACCTTGAGCGCGTCGAGCTCGACGAGGTCGCGCGACAGCGTCGCCTGGGTGACGTGGACGCCGGACTCGGCGAGCAGCCCGGCCAGGTCGGCCTGGGAGCGCACCTCGTGGTGGGTGACCAGGTCGATGATCCGCTGGTGACGGGCGTTCTTGGTGGTGGGGCGCAGCGCCGACTCGGTCATGACGCCGCCAGCCCGGAGCGCGCCACGAGCCAGGCCAGCACGGCCTTCTGGGCGTGCCGGCGGTTCTCCGCCTCGTCCCAGACCAGGCTGCGCGGGCCGTCCAGCACGTCGGCGTCGATCTCCTTGCCGCGGTAGGCCGGCAGGCAGTGCAGCACCACGGCGCGCTCGGCGGCGTGGGCGAGCAGGTCGGCGGTCAGCCGGTGCCCGCCGAAGACCTTCTCGCGGGCCACCGACTCCGACTCCCGACCCATGGAGACCCAGGTGTCGGTGACGACGACGTCGACCCCGGTGACCGCGGCCACGGGGTCGGCCACGGCGGCGACGCTGCCGCCCGTCCCTGCCGCGATCGCGGCGGCGCGGGAGAGCATCGCGTCCGTCGGGACGTAGCCGTCCGGGGCGCTGACGCGCACGTGCATGCCGGCGGTCGCGCCGGCCAGCAGCCAGGAGCTGCCCATGTTGCAGGCGCCGTCGCCGACGAAGGCGACGCTCAGCCCGGCGAGCGTGCCGAACTGCTCGCGGACCGTGAGCAGGTCGGCGACCAGCTGGCACGGGTGGAACTCGTCGGTGAGCGCGTTCACGACCGGGACGCCGGCGTGCTCGGCCATGGCGGCGAGGTCTGCCTGGGCGTAGGTGCGCCACACGATGGCGGTGACCTGCCGTCCGAGCACGCGGGCCACGTCGGGCACCGACTCGCGACGCCCGATCGCGGCCAGGGCGCCGTCGATCAGCATCGGGTGCCCGCCGAGCTCGGCGATGCCCGCACCGAAGGAGACCTGGGTGCGCAGGGTCGGCTTGTCGAAGACCATCGCGACCGAGCGCGGGCCGGCCAGGGGCTTCGCGTCGTACGGCGCGGCCTTGAGCGCGGCGGCCAGGTCGAGCACCTCGGCCTGCTCGGCCGGGTCGAGGTCGTCGTCGGCGAGCAGGTGGCGCAGTCCGGGCCGGGGCGTGGTGGCCGGGGCGGTGACGCTCACGCCTGCGCCCCGTCGAGGATGTCGGGCCAGGCCGCCAGGAACGCCTCGGCGTCGGCCTCGGTGAGCACCAGCGGCGGTGCCAGGCGGACCCGGTCGGGCGTGGTGGCGTTGAGGATCCAGCCACGCTGCTGCGCCGAGGCCACCACGTCGGGAGCCGTGTCGGTGCTCAGCGAGACGCCGATCAGCAGGCCCTCGCCGCGCACCTCGGTGACCCGGCCCTCGGCGGCCAGCCCCTCGCGCAGGCGTCGGCCGACGCGGTCGGCGTGGGCCATCAGGCCGTCGCCCTCGATCGTGGCGATCACGGCCAGCGCGGCGGCGCAGGCCACCGGGTTGCCACCGAAGGTGGTGCCGTGGTTGCCGGGCTGGAGGAGGTCGGCGGCCGCGCCGGTGGCCACGCAGGCCCCGATCGGGAAGCCACCGGCCAGGCCCTTGGCCACGGTCACCAGGTCGGGGCGCACGTGCGGGTCGCCGCCGATGCTGGGCAGGTGGTGGGCGAACCAGGCGCCGGGCCGGCCCATGCCGGACTGGATCTCGTCGAGCCACAGCAGCGCGCCGTGACGCTCGGTCAGCGCCCGGGCGTGGGCCAGGTAGCCCTCGGGGGCGACGTTGACGCCGGCCTCGCCCTGGATCGGCTCGAGCAGCACCGCGGCGGTCTCGTCGGAGACGGCGTCGTCCAGCGCGGCGGTGTCGCCGTACGGGACGAAGGTGACGTGGCCCGGGAGCGGCTCGAAGGGCTCGCGGTAGGCCGCCTTGGAGGTGAGCGCGAGCGCGCCCATGGTGCGGCCGTGGAAGCCGTTCTCGGCCACCACGACGTGGGTGCGGCCGGTGCGCCGGGTGAGCTTGAAGGCGGCCTCGACGGCCTCGGTCCCGGAGTTGGCGAGGAACACCTTGCCCTCGCCGGCGTCGACCAGCCGCAGCAGCGTCTCGGCCAGCTCGACCTGGGGCCCGGTGGTGAAGAAGTTGGAGACGTGGCCGAGCGTGCTCATCTGCTCGTGGACGGCACCGACCAGTGCCGGGTGGGCGTGGCCGAGCGCGTTGACCGCGATCCCGCCGAGCAGGTCGACGTACTCGGTGCCGTCGGCGTCCCAGACGTGCGCGCCCTGGCCGCGCACCAGGGTGAGCTTGGGCGGGCCGAAGGTGTTCATCACCGCGTCGGTGTAGCGCGCGGTGAGGTCCTCGGTGGGCAGCGGCGGGGTCGGCGTCATCACGCGTCCTTCGGCTGGGGCTTGTGGCGGGCCTTGCGGTACTTCGTCTCCACGCCGGGCAGCACCTGGGTGCCGACGCCCTCGTCGGTGAACAGCTCGAGGAGGACCGCGTGCGCCTCCCGGCCGTCGACGACGGTGGCGCGCGGGACACCGTCGCGCACGGCCAGGTGGCAGGCCGCCATCTTGGGCACCATGCCGCTGGCCAGCGTGGGGAGCAGGGCGTGCAGGTTCTCCGGGCTGATCTCGTAGATCAGGTCGTCGCTCGCCGGCCAGTCGCGGTAGAGGCCCTCGACGTCGGTGAGGACCAGCAGCTTCTCGGCACCCAGCGCGACGGCCAGCGCGGCCGCGGCGGTGTCGGCGTTGACGTTGTGGACCTGGCCGTCGACGTCGGGGGCCACCGACGAGACCACCGGGATGCGACCGGCCTCGATCAGGTCCTGCACGGCCTCGGGGCGCACGGACGCGACCTCGCCGACCAGGCCGAGGTCGACCTCCTCACCGTCGACCACGGTGTTGGTGGCCTCGGCGGTGAAGAGCCCGGCGTCCTCGCCGGAGAGCCCGACCGCGAGCGGCCCGTGCTCGTTGATCAGCCCGACCAGCTCGCGCTGGACCTGCCCGACGAGCACCATCCGGACGACGTCCATGGCCTCGGGGGTGGTCACCCGCAGGCCGCCGCGGAACTCAGACTCGATGCCGAGCCGGTCGAGCATCGAGGAGATCTGCGGGCCGCCGCCGTGCACGATGACGGGGCGGAAGCCGGCGAAGCGCAGGAAGGCGATGTCCTCGGCGAAGGCGCGCTTGAGGACGTCGTCGGTCATCGCGTTCCCGCCGTACTTCACCACCACGACCTTGCCGTGGTAGCGCTTCAGCCAGGGCAGGGCCGCGGCCAGGGTCGTGGCCTTGTCGGGGTCGGCCGGCTGCATCTCGGAGAAGACCATCCCGGCGGTGTCGAGGCGGGGGTCGGGCTGGGTCTGGTCGTTCATCGTGGGCTCGCTCATGAGGAGTAGGCGCTGTTCTCGTGGACGTAGGCGTGGGTGAGGTCGTTGGTCCAGACCGTGGCCCGCTCGCCGCCCGACTTGAGGTCGATGGTCACCGTGACCTCGCGGGGCTCGAGGTCCACCTCGGTGGGGTCGGCCGCCGGGGTGCTCTCCCGGCAGACCCAGACCCCGTTGATGGCCACGTCGAGGTCGCCGGGGTCGAAGGTGGCCGCCGTGGTGCCGATGCTGGCCAGCACCCGGCCCCAGTTCGGGTCCTTGCCGAAGACTGCGGCCTTGAAGAGGTTCGACCGGGCCACGCTGCGGCTGACCTCGACGGCCTCGTCCTCGCTGACCGCGCCCAGGGTGGTGATCGCGATCTCGTGGTCGGCGCCCTCGGCGTCCTTGAGCAGCTGCAGGGCCAGGTCGGTGCAGGCCTGGGTGAGCGCCTCGGTGAAGTCCGGCAGGGCCGGGGTGATCCCGCTGGCCCCGCTGGCCAGGACGGTCACGGTGTCGTTGGTCGACATGCACCCATCGGAGTCGAGCCGGTCGAAGCTGACCCGGGTCGCGGCGCGGAGGGCCTGGTCGAGGTCGGCCGCGGGGACCACCGCGTCGGTGGTGATCACGACGAGCATGGTGGCCAGCTGCGGCGCGAGCATCCCGGCGCCCTTGGCCATCCCGCCGACCGACCAGCCGGCCCCCTCGACGACGACCTGCTTGCTGATCGAGTCGGTGGTCATGATCGCGTGGGCCGCGTCGTCGCCGCCCTGGGCGGCGAGGGCGTCGTACGCCGCGTCGGCCCCGGCGAGCACGGTGGCGCGGTCGTTGGTGAGCCCGATCAGGCCGGTGGAGCAGACGACGACGTCGCCGGCGCCGATGCCGACGTGCTCGGCGACCCGCTCGGCCACCGCGTGGGTCGTGGCGAAGCCCTCCGGGCCGGTGTAGCAGTTGGCGCCGCCGGAGTTGAGGAAGACCGCGCGGACGACGCCGTCCTTGACGACCTCCTGGCTCCACAGCACGGGGTTGGCCTTGCAGCGGTTGGCGGTGAAGACGCTGGCCGAGTCATGGGTCGGGCCGTCGTTGACCACCAGGGCGACGTCGCGGGCGCCGGTGCTCTTCAGACCGGCGGCGACGCCGGCGGCCCGGAAGCCGG
Source organism: Propionibacteriales bacterium (assembly GCA_038256225.1). Classification (GTDB taxonomy): domain Bacteria; phylum Actinomycetota; class Actinomycetes; order Propionibacteriales; family Nocardioidaceae; genus Nocardioides. The sequence continues at coordinate 9,354 of JBBSKO010000053.1, forward strand.
CGGGGTGGGTGATGCTCACGGGTTCGTCCTCTCGGGCCTGCGGTCGTCACGCTTGCGGTCGTCCGAGCGGCGGTCGGGCCGCTCGGGGCGGTCGGGCCGCTCGGGGCGGTCGGGCCGCTCCGGGCGGTCGGGCCGCTCCGGCGCCGTGGGGGCGGGGGCGTCGACGACGTCGAGCCCCAGCTCGGTCCACTGCTCGGCGACGAGGTCGACCGCGCCGACCGGCACGAGCAGCCAGTCGTGGTCGACCGTGCCGACGACGCGCACCTCGGCCTCCTCGGGCAGGGCGGCCAGGGCGGTGGCCAGCGCGGCGGGGCGGGTGGTCGCAGCGTCGGGGACCACCTCGTACGCCGCGAACGGGCCCTCGGGCCGCGCCTTGCGCGGGACCGCGCCGGCCGAGCAGACGACGGTGGTCGAGTCGGCGGTGGCGGTGATCGACATCAGGGTCGCCGAGCTGACCCAGGACGGCAGGTCGGCGCCGGCGCCGAGGCGCGCGACGGCCAGCTGCTCGACGTGGCGGCGCAGCTCGGTGCTCACGGTGCGATCCCGACCGTGGTCAGCCCGAGGGTCTCCTCGAGGCCGAGCGCGATGTTCATACACTGCACCGCGGCGCCGGCGGTGCCCTTGGCCAGGTTGTCGACGGCGCCGACGGCGACCAGGCGCCCGGCAGTCTCGTCCACGGCGACCTGCAGGTGGACCGCGTTGGAGCCGATCACCGACTTGGTCTGGGGCCACTGGCCGTCGGGGAGCAGGTGGAGGAACGGCTCGTCGGCGCAGGCCGCGGCGTACGCCTCGCGGACCTGCTCGGTGGTGACGCCGGGGCGTACGGGCGCCGAGGCGGTGGCCAGGATGCCGCGCGACATCGGCACCAGCACCGGGGTGAAGCTGACCCGGACGGCGGCCGGGTCGACCCCGCCGTCGGCGGCGAGCAGCCGGGAGAGGTTCTGGGTGATCTCCGGCGTGTGCCGGTGCACGCCGCCCACGCCGTAGGCGGACGCGTTGCCCATCGTCTCCGAGCCCATCAGGTGCGTCTTCGGCGCCTTGCCGGCACCGGAGGTGCCCGACACCGCGACCACGACGACGTCCGGCTCGACCAGGCCGGCGGCGACCGCCGGGACCAGGCAGAGGCTGGAGATCGTCGGGTAGCAGCCGGGCACGGCCACGCGGGTCGTACCGCGCAGGGCCTCGCGGCGGCCGGGGAGCTCCGGGAGGCCGTACGGCCAGGTGCCGGCGTGGTCGCCGCCGTAGAACTTCGCCCACTCCCCCGCGTCCTCGAGCCGGAAGTCGGCACCGCAGTCGACGACGAGGACGTCGTCGGCCAGCTGGGCGGCGAGCGGTCCAGACTGGCCGTGCGGCAGGGCCAGGAAGACCACGTCGTGGCCCGCGAGGGTCTCGGCGGAGGTCTCGACGAGGCGGCGGTCCGCGAGCGGGACGAGGTGGGGCTGGAGCGGGCCGAGCAGCTCGCCGGCGTTCGAGCCGGCGGTCAGGGCGCCGATCTCGACCTCAGGGTGCCCGAGCAGGAGCCGCAGCACCTCTCCCCCGGCGTACCCGCTGGCGCCGGCGACGGCGATGCGTGTGGTCATGTCGCATGACTATACACACCTACGTATGACTATGCGAGCCCAGATGACCCTCGCGGACAGCCGAGATGACGCTCGCGGCGCCTCGAGGTGACGCTCGCGGACACGCCGGCGAGGGCCTAGCGTCGCAGTGGTGACCTCCCCGCGACTCACCCACCCGGCACACGTCGACCACCTGCGGCGCGAGACCGCGCGGTTGCGGGACGTGCTCGCGGACGCCGACCCGGCCGCGCCGGTGCCGGCCTGTCCGGCCTGGACCGCCGCCGACCTGCTCTGGCACCTCGGCGGCGAGGTCCAGCACCAGTGGGCGTGGGTGGTCGAGCACCGCCCGCGGGACCCGGAGGCCGGGTACGCCCCGCTGACGCGACCCGACTCGGTCGCCGGGCTGCTGGAGGTGCTCGACGACGCCTCGGCGCGGCTCGTGACCGGGCTGGGCTGCGGCGACCCGGCGGAGCCGGCGTGGACGTGGGCCGACGACGAGGCCGACCGGACCCTCGGGTTCATCGCCCGTCGTCAGGCCCTCGAGGCGCAGGTCCACCGCCTGGACGCCGAGCAGGCCGCAGGTGACGTCCGCCCGCTGGACCCGGCGCTGAGCGCCGACGGGGTCGAGGAGGTGCTCGCGGTGATGTACGGCGGCTGTCCGCCGTGGGGGCGGTTCGAGCCCGGCCCGACCTGGGTCCGTTGGGACCTGACCGACACCGGTGACGAGCTGTGGACACGGCTCGGGCTCTTTGGCGGCACCTCGCCCGACGGCACGCGTACCTATGCCGACGAGGACGACCTCGCCCTGAGTGGGGAGCCGGGACCGGCCGCCTCGCTCGTGGTGAGCGGCACCGCGGCCGACCTGCAGGCCTGGC
>JBBSKO010000054.1:0-11673 GCA_038256225.1 Propionibacteriales bacterium
CGTCCCGGGCGCCGAGGCGTTCGGCGGCCGCCAGCTGCACACCCACGACTACCGCGGTCCCGAGCAGCTGGCCGGTCGGCGGGTGCTCGTCGTCGGCGGCGGCAACTCCGCGGCCCAGCTCGCGGCCGACCTGCAGCCCCACGTGGACGCCCTGCACTGGGTGGCGCTGCACCCGCCGCGCTACCTGCCCGACGACGTCGACGGACGGGTGCTCTTCGAGACGGCCACGCAGGCCGTCCGGGACCGGGCGGCCGGCCGGCCGGTGCGCGACGTCGCCTCGCTCGGCGACGTGGTCGCCACGCCCGCCGTGCGCCGGGCCCGCGACGAGCGTGGCCTCGTCGCCGGGCCGATGGTGGAGCGACTGACCCCGGCCGGCGCCCGGTGGGCCGACGGGCGCGAGGTCGACCTCGACGCGGTGGTGTGGGCGACCGGCTTCCGGCCGGCGCTGGGCCACCTGCGCGGGCTCGGCCTGGCCACCGAGCGCGGCCGTCCGTGCACCGTCGCACCGGACGGCTCGCCGCACACGGTCCGCTCCGCCTCCGACCCCCGGGTCTGGCTGGTCGGCTACGGCGACTGGACCGGCGCGGCGTCGGCCACGCTGGTCGGCGTCGGCCGACCCGCCCGGGACGCCGCGTTCGCGATCGGCGACGCGCTCAGGCCGACCGCGGCGCGTACATGATCACCGCGACGCCGACCAGGCACAGCAGCGCACCGCCCACGTCGTAGCGGTCCGGGCGGAAGCCGTCGACGACCATGCCCCACGCCAGCGACCCCGCGACGAAGACCCCGCCGTACGCCGCCAGGATCCGGCCGAAGTTCGCGTCCGGCTGCAGCGTCGCCACGAACCCGTAGAGCCCGAGCGCGACGACCCCGGCCCCGATCCAGATCCAGCCACGGTGCTCCCGCACGCCCTGCCACACCAGCCAGGCACCGCCGATCTCGGCCAGCGCGGCGAGGACGAAGAGCAGCAGGGAGCGGGCGACGGTCACGCCCCGGAGAGTACCGAGGGCGGCAGCGCGTGGTCGGGGACCAGCTCGCCCAGCAGGTCGCGGACCCGCGCGTCGAGGTCGCCGATGATCGCGCGGACGGTGGCGTCGTCCTGGCCGCCCGGGTCGGCCACCGGCCAGTCCCGGTACCGCACGCCGGGGACGTACGGGCACTCCTCGCCGCAGCCGAGGGTGATCGCGAGGTCGCTGGCGGCGACCGTGTCCCGCGTCAGCAGGGTCGGCACCTCGGCCGACGCGTCCAGGCCGAGCGAGGTGAGGGCCCGGGCCACCTCGGGGTGCACGTGCTCGCCGGGCTGCGTGCCGGCCGAGAGCGCGCGGACCCGGCCGCCGGCGTAGTGCTCGGCGAGGACCCGGCTGATCACCGAGCGGCCGCCGTTGCGGACGCAGGCGAAGACGACCTGGGGCGTGGCGGGGGCGGCGGGGGTGCTGGTCATCGGGCGGGCTCCTGGGTGGTGGGGACGGGAGGAGGGGTGGCGGTGCGGTGGTGGTCGACGGGGAGGCCGAGCTCCTCGAGGAGCTCCAGCACGCGTCGCTCGACGTCGTCGCGGATGGCCCGGACCTCGGCGAGGTCCCGGCCGTCGGGGTCGGCGACCTCCCAGTCGCGGTAAGTGGTGCCGGGGAACACCGGGCAGGCGTCGCCGCAGCCCATGGTGACCACGACGTCGGCGGCCCGGACCACCTCGTCGGTCCACGGCTTCGGGTATTCGGTGGCGATGTCGACGCCACGCTCGGCCATCGCCTGCACCGCGACGGGGTTGACCTCCCCACCCGGCACGGACCCGCCCGACCAGCCGACGGCGGCCTCCCCGGCGTGGGCGGCGAAGAAGCCGAGGGCCATCTGCGAGCGCCCGGCGTTGTGCGTGCAGAGGAAGAGCGCGACCGGGCGCCGGTCGTCGGTGCGACGCTCGACGCGGGCCAGGGCGTGCAGCCGCTGACGGGCGAAGCGCTCGGCGAGCAGCGGCAGGAAGTCGGGCAGCGTCGCGGTGGCCGCGAGGTCCTCGTAGGAGGACCTCAGCAGCTCCTCGACGGTCTCGCGACCGAAGGTCCCGCGCACCTCCTCGACGAGACGGTCGGCCGAGACGCGGTGCGCCAGCTGACGGTCGAGCGGTTCGTGGACGGGCTGGCGCGCGGGCTGTGTCATCGGACGGCCTCTCGGCTGGTCGGGACGGTGGTGGGGAGGGTCCGGATCCGCTGACGGAGCTCGTCGGCAGCGGAGGCGAAGGCGGCGGGGCGCCCGTCGGGCACGGGGTCGGGGACCGACCAGTGCACCGTCGCGGCGTCGCCCGCGACGAGCTCCTCGTACGCCCGGTCGCACACGGTGACCAGGACGTCTCCGTGCTCGCGGACGTCATCGAGGTGGGCCGGCCTCCCGGTCAGGCGCAGCCCGCGGCGGACCGCCTCGTCCACCGCGCCCGGGGCGACCTGGTCGCCCGGGTGGGTGCCGGCGGAGGCCGCCGGGATGCCGGGGCGGGCGTCGTTCCACAGGGCGGCCGCGAGCTGCGAGCGGGCCGAGTTGGCGGTGCAGACGAAGACGACGCGCGGCGCCCCGGCCCACGGCGGGTCGGTGCAGCAGTCCGTCGCGCCGACCACGCGGCAGGTGGTGTCGTCGCGGGTCAGCGCGACGTAGCTGCGACGCCGGTCGGCCTCGGAACGGTGCCGCGAGACCAGACCGGCCCCCTCGAGCACCCCGAGGTGGTGGGCCAGCAGGTTGGAGGTCAGCCCCAGTGCGGCCGCGAGCTCGCCGGGCGACGCGTCGCCCCAGGCCAGCCGGTCGGTGATCCGCAGCCGGACCGGGTCGCCCAGCGCGGCGTGCCGGGCCGCCCGGGCCACGAGGTCCTCGTCCATGACCACTCCATCGACTCAGCAAGCATTGAGTCAATAATGGTTGAGGGAACCTCGGGCGTCAACCCCGGGCGGGTCAGGCGGCCGAGTCCACCGCCGGGAAGAGGCGCACGAGCACGTCCTCCATGGTCACCACCCCGACCCGCCCGTCCTCGGCGGTGACGACCGCCAGGTGCTGCCGGGTCTCGCGCATGTCGGCCAGCGCCGCGTAGACGGGGGTCGCGGCCGGGAGGTGGTACGCCGGGCGCGCCACCTGCTCGACGGTGTCGTCGGCGTCGAGCACCAGGGTGTCGCGCACGTGGACGACCCCGGTCACGGCGCCGGTGCCGGCGGGGCCGGCGGCGCGGAGCAGGATCCGCAGGTGGCCCGAGGACCGGCCGAGGTCGCGGACCTCGCCCACCCGGGCGCCCGGCCCGACGGCCGTCGCGGCACGGTCCCACCGCACCAGGTCGTCCAGGGTCAGGTCGGCCAGGTCGAGGGCCTCGGTGATCTGCGACGACCAGCGCGCGTCCAGCGTGCCGGCGGCGGCCGAGTGCTCGACCAGCTGCCGCAGGTCGTCGGGCGTCTGCCCGGTGGACACGGTGTCCTGGGGCTCGACCCCGACCCGGCGCAGGCACCAGTTCGCGGCCTCGTTGAGCGCGACCAGCAGCGGCCGGAACACCCACATGAAGCCCCGCATCGGCAGCGCCAGCAGGGTCGCGGCCGACTCGGGGTGCGCGATGGCCCACGACTTCGGCGCCATCTCACCGACCACGAGGTGCAGGAAGGTCACCACGACCAGCGCCAGCGCGAAGCCCAGCGCACCGGCGACCCACGACGGGGCGCCCCAGTCCGCGAAGAGCGGGGTCAGCGCGTAGTTCACCGCCGGCTTGGTGATCGCACCGAGCGCCAGGGCGCAGGCGGTGATGCCGAGCTGGCTGCCGGCGAGCAGCACGGTCAGCTCGTCGGCGCTGCGCAGCGCCGCCCGCGCGGAGCGGCTGGTGGCGGCCTGGTCCTGGAGCCGGTGGCGCTTGGCCGCCAGCAGGGCGAACTCGGCGGCCACGAAGAACGCGCTGAGCGCGATCAGGGCGGTGGTCACCACGACGACGACGTACGGGTTGTCGAGACTCATGCGGGCTCCTCCTGCTGTGCGGACGCACCGGCCGCGGTCGGTCCGACGGGGTCGGGTGGCAGCGCCAGGCGCAGCCGCGAGGGCACGTGCCGCTCGACCTCGAGCACGGTGATGGTCAGCACCTCCGGCAGGACGTCGTCGTCGCCGAGGGTGGCGGGGTCCTGGGGCAGCTCGACCGCCACCTGGTGCCCGACCTCGGGCAGTTCGCCGACCTCGGCGATGACGAGCCCGCCGAGCGTCTCGTAGTCGCCGCGCGGCAGCTCCCGGCCGAGGTGGCGCTGCACCTCGTCGAGGTGCAGGTCCCCGGGGACCTCCCAGGCGCCGGCGTCCTCGTGCCCGGTGACCCCGGCGTCCAGGGCGTCGACCGGGTCGTGCTCGTCGGCGATCTCGCCGACCAGCTCCTCGGCGAGGTCCTCGATGGTCAGCACGCCGGCGAACCCGCCGTACTCGTCGAGGACGCAGGCCAGCTGGTCGCGGGTCTGCGCCAGGCGGCGCAGGGCGTCCGGCAGCGACATCACCTCAGGCACCAGGACCGGCTCCCGCGTCAGCGTCGTGACGGGGGCGTCGGTGGGGCCGGCGTCCAGGACGTCCCGAAGGTGCAGGACTCCGGCGACCTCGCCCCCCTCGTCCAGCACGGGGTATCGCGAGTGGCCAGAACCCATGATGGCCCACGCCTCGGCCACGCTCTGGTCGGCGCGCAGCACGCCGACCCGCCCGCGCGGCACCATCGCGTGCTCCACGTCCTGGGCCGGGAAGTCGAGCATCCGGTCCAGCAGCAGGGACAGCTCGCGCGGCAGGTCCCCGCTGGCCCGGGAGTCGGCCACGATGTGCTCCAGGTCACGGACCGTCGCCGCGTGCTCGACGTCGTGCACCGGCTCGATCCGCAGCGCCTTGAGGAGCAGGTTCGAGGCCTGGTCGAAGACCGAGATGACCGGGCCCAGGACCCGGAGGTAGACCCGCGTCGAGGACGCCAGCCGCACCGCGACCGGCTCCGGCCGGGCGATGGCGAGGTTCTTGGGGAACAGCTCGCCGAAGAGCATCTGGATGATCGTGGAGGCCAGCAGGGCCACGACCGTGCCGACCGCGATGCCGACGCCGGTGGGCACGCCGACCCCGCCGAGGGCGGTGCCGAGGGACTCACCGATCAGCGGCTCCGCGACGTACCCGACGAGCAGGGCGGTGACGGTGATGCCGAGCTGGGCGCCGGAGAGCATGAACGAGGTACGTCCGGTCACGTCGAGCGCCCGGGCGGCGGCCTTGTCGCCCGCAGCGGCGCGGGCCTTCAGCCGGGAGCGGTCCACGGCCATGTAGGAGAACTCCTGGGCCACGAAGTAGCCGGTGGCGGCGGTGATCGCCAGGACGACCAGCAGGCCGAGGAGGAGCGTGAGCACCCACATCAGGAGCGGCCCCTCCCGGTCGTGGTGCGCGGGAGGGGCTGTCGACTGTGGCAGTCCATGAAGGGGCTGTCGGCCTTTCGGGTCGCGGTCACGGCGCAGCGCCGCCCGCACGGGGCAAGAACCGTCATCCTCTCAGACGACCGGTGACGGGCGGCCCGGGCGACGAGGGGGTGACGGGCCGGTGACGGGCCGGCGACGGGCCGGCGCGAGCCCGGGAGCCGAGGCGTGTCCGGGAACGGCCTCGGACGCGGGTACTGTCGGGGACATGGTCGATTCCAGCACTGTCAACACCGAGGCCGACCTGACGGACGAGGAGACGCCCGAGGCGGAGCCCGTCCTGGAGGGCGAGGAGCTCCGCGTCGCCCGCGCCGAGGCCGCCCGCGAGGTCCTCCTCGGCACCGCCGGCCGCTACCACGACGTCATCACCTACCAGGCGCTCGGCGCCGCCGTGGTCGAGCGCACCGGCGTCCACACCAAGCAGCTGCTCCAGTACTGGATCAGCGACGTCCTGCTCCGCGTCGCCCGCGAGTGCGCCGCCCGCGACGAGCCGAACCTGGCGTCGCTGTGCGTCAACAACACCGGCAGCGTCGGCGAGGGCTACCGCGCCGCGGTCCTGGCCGTGACCGGCGAGGAGCCGGCCGACGCCGACGACCACGCCGCCGGCCAGCGCCTGGCCTGCCACCGCCACTTCGGCGCCAGCAACCTTCCCGAGTCCGGCGGTCAGGCCGCCCTGGCCCCCAAGCTGGCCGCGAGCCGCTCCCGCGCCCGCAAGAACGCCTGGGAGGCGCGGGAGATCCCGCTCTGCCCGGACTGCAACCTCGCCCTGCCGGCCAACGGCGTCTGCGACGAGTGCGACTGAGCCGACCTCCCGCCGAGGTGACGCTCGCGGACCGTCGAGGTGACGCTCGCGGACACCGGCCCGCATGACAGCAGCGGATCACTGCCACGAGGTGGCAGTGATCCGCTGCTGTCGTCCGGGGCCGGGCTGCCTCAGAGCTGCGACTGCACCCCGGCCAGCAGCTGGCGCGCCATCACGATCCGCTGCACCTGGTTGGTGCCTTCGTAGATCTGGGTGATCTTGGCGTCGCGCATCATCCGCTCGACCGGGTAGTCGCGGGTGAAGCCGTACCCGCCGAGCACCTGCACCGCGTTGGTGGTGACCTCCATCGCCACGTCGGAGGCGAAGCACTTGGCCGCGGCGCCGAAGAAGGTCAGGTCGGGGTCGTTGCGCTCGGAGCGGCCGGCGGCGGCGTACGTCATCTGGCGCGCGGCCTCCACCTTCATGCCCATGTCGGCGAGCATGAACTGCAGGCCCTGGAACTCCGCGATGGACTTCCCGAACTGCTGGCGTTCCTGGGCGTAGTCCAGCGCGTAGTCGAGCGCACCCTGTGCGACGCCGACGGCCTGCGCAGCGATGGTGACGCGGGTGTGGTCGAGGGTGCGCATGGCGAGGTCGAAGCCCTCGCCCTCCGCGCCGACGATCCGGTCGCCGGGGATGCGGACCTGGTCGAGGTAGACCTCGCGGGTCGGGGAGCCCTTGATGCCGAGCTTCTTCTCCGGGGCGCCGAAGGTCACGCCCTCGTCGGACTTCTCCACCACGAAGGCGGTGATGCCGCGGGTGCGCTTCTCGGGGTCGGTGACCGCGAGGACGGTGTAGTACTCCGAGACGCCGGCGTTGCTGATCCAGCGCTTGACGCCGTCGAGCACCCAGTCGTCGCCGTCGCGCACGGCCCGCGTCTTCATCGCGGCGGCGTCGGACCCGGCGTCGGGCTCGGAGAGGCAGTACGAGAACCCGCCCTGGCCGGCGGCGAGCCGGGTCAGGTACTTCTCCTTGACCGCCTCGCCCCCGCCGATCTGGAGCGGGAGCGAGCCGAGCTTGTTGACCGCCGGGATCAGCGACGCCGAGACGTCGGCGCGGGCGACCTCCTCGATCACCAGGCAGGTCGCGAGCGCGTCGGCGCCGGCCCCGCCGTACTGCTCGGGGACGTGCGGGGCGTGGAAGTCCGCGGCCTGGAGCGCGTCGTGCGCCTCCTGGGGGTAGCGGGCCTCCTCGTCGACGGCGGCGGCCCACGGGGCGACCTTGTCGGCGCAGACCGCCCGGACGGCCTCCCGGATCGCCTGGTGCTCCTCGGACAGCGCGTACAGCGGGTATTCGTTTGTCACGACCAGCAGTGTAGGCCGCGCACCCCGGTCGACGGGGCCTAGGTTGGCGGCATGGACTCCGTCGGCACGACCACCTGGCAGGACCCCGAGGTCGTCCGCGCGATGCTCGACGACACCACGACCTGGGCGGTGGTGGGCCTGTCCGGCGACCGCTCGCGCACGGCGTACGAGATCGCGCGGCTGCTGCAGGAGCAGGGCAAGCGGATCGTTCCGGTGCACCCCTCGGCGACCACCGTGCTGGGCGAGCAGGGGTACGCGACCCTGGCCGAGATCCCGTTCCCCGTCGACGTGGTCGACGTCTTCCGCCGCTCCGAGGCCGCCGGTGAGTTCGCCGACCAGGCGGTGGCGATCGGTGCCGGCGGCGTGTGGTTCCAGCTCGGCGTGCTCGACGAGGCCGCCTTCGAGCGCACCCGGGCCGCGGGCGTGCCGATGGTGATGGACACCTGCCCCGCGATCGAGTGGCGCCGCCGGCGCTGAGGCCGGGCCCGGTCGCGACGCCGCCGCGGCCGACCTGTCGTACCGGCGCAATTGCGCGGTTGCGGCACGTTCCTGCCACCCGAACCGGTCACAACGGCGCAATTGCGCGGTCACGACATGCCACAGCCCCCGCCCCGGCAGTCCTGGGCGCCCACCCCGCAACGCCGTGCCCAAGGTCACCGGGTCGTCCCCTTGGATCGTTCCAAGACCAGGAGGAGACTAGAACCATGACCACCCCCACCGCGCCCCCCGTCCCGGCCCGACGCCTCGTCGAGGAGGTCGACGAGCTGCACGACCACTACGCCCGTGCGATCAACGACGCCGTCGAGGCCGACCGGGTGCACCTGGTCGACGAGCTGGCGGCCGGCTACGACCGCGACGTCGTGCAGCTGATCGCCGAGCGCGAGGGCCGCACCGACCAGCTGCACCTCTTCGCCCCCGCGCAGCCCCCCAGCCGGCTGCGCCGCCTGATCGCCCGCCTGGCCCAGCGCGCCTCCGCGGCCCGCCACCTCCCCGCCGCCTGAGCGGGAGCGGGTCGCCTAGCGCCCCGCGATCCGCCGCGGGAGCAGCCCGACGACCCACTCCAGCGGTCCGCGGCGACCCAGCGCGACCAGGACGGCCCCGGCCCACAGCAGCACCAGCAGGTGCCAGCGGAACGAGCCCGGCTCCTCGGCGGGCCACACCTGCTCGGTCCGCATGACCACGTGCAGCGCGTAGAGCGACAGCGTGGCGGTCCCGGCGCCGAACACGACGGCCACCACGCGGACGGCCCCGTCCCCCGCGACGGCGACCCCCGCGACCAGGAGCAGGCACGCGCCGATGACGAGCATCGCGCTGCCGCCGGTCTGCAGCAGGTCGAACGGCGTCGTGCTGTGCGGGGCGACCACGGCCAGCCAGCGCCACTCCCCCAGCGGCGTCTGGCCGAACATGCCGCCCTCGACCGCGGCCAGGTCGTCGCCGGTGAAGCCGACCGCCGCGCTGAGCACCCACGAGGCGATCGTCGCGCCGACCGCGACCAGCAGCCCGACCACCGCGAGCCGCAGCGCCGTACCGACCGGCCGCAGGTCGAGGCGGCCGAGCCCCATCCCGAGCAGCACGTAGGCCAGCCAGCAGAACGCGGGGTAGTACCCGGTGAGGAGCAGCTCGCCGAGCAGCCGTCCGGGCTCCTCGAGCTGCTCCGGTGCCGGACTGTCGAACTGCCGTGGCGGCAGCTCCGGGCGCAGGACCTGCGAGACGAGCGGTGACAGCACGGCCCAGGCCACGGCCAGGCCGAGCAGGGCGCGCGCCCGCAGCGCCAGGAACGGCAGCGCGAGCAGCATCACGACGCCGTAGTAGGTCAGGATCACCGCGATCCCGGTGTCCAGCCGCCCCAGCAGCAGACCGATCGCCGCGACCAGCACCGCCCGTACCGCCAGCCCGGCGGCGTCGCGGGCCAGCCACCCCCCGGTGTGCGGGCGCGACCCGCCGCTGACCAGCGCCAACGAGACCCCGAGCAGCACCGCGAAGAGCGCCGAGGCGCGTCCCCCGGCCAGCCACTGCGTCGTCGTCAGCGTGCCGTCGACGCCGGTGGCCGGCAGCACGTGCGTCGCGACCATGCCGAGCAGCGCCAGGCAGCGGGCGACGTCGAGCCCGACCAGCCGCCCGGCACGCCCCGGACCGGACGAACCGGTCGTCCGGGTGCGCTCAGAAGCCGGCGCGCGACCCGCCACGACCACCTCGTACGCTCCCGCGCACCGCCTCGCCCTTGGCCTGCGCCGACGACTTCAGCTCGGCCTGGAAGTCGACCATCCGCTGCTGCAGCGCGGGGTCCGCGGCCGCGAGGACGCGCACGGCCAGCAGGCCGGCGTTGCGCGCCCCGCCGATCGAGACCGTCGCGACCGGCACCCCGGCCGGCATCTGCACGATCGAGAGCAGCGAGTCCATCCCGTCGAGGTGGCGCAGCGGCACCGGGACGCCGATCACCGGCAGCGGGGTGACCGCGGCGAGCATCCCGGGCAGGTGGGCGGCGCCCCCGGCACCGGCGATCACGACCGACAGCCCGCGCCCGGCCGCACCGCGGCCCCACGCGAGCATCTCGTCGGGCATCCGGTGCGCGGAGACGACGTCGGCCTCGTAGGCGACGTCGAACTCCTCGAGCGCCTCCGCGGCCAGCTTCATCACGGGCCAGTCGGAGTCCGAGCCCATCACGATGCCCACCCGGGCCCGGTCGTCCGCCTGCTCGCTCATCTGCTCACTCGCTCTCGTTGCCGAGGTCGCCGCGGAACCAGGCGGCGGCATGCCGCGCCCGCTCCAGGCAGTCCTCGAGGTCGTCGCCGTAGGCGTTGACGTGCCCGACCTTGCGGCCGGGGCGCAGGTCCTTGCCGTAGAGGTGCACGCGCAGCCGCGGGTCGCGGGCCATCGCGTGCGGGAAGCCGTCGTAGAGCCGGCCGACGGGCTCGCCGTCGCGCGCGGGGCCGCCGAGGATGTTGACCATCACCGTCCACCGGTCGCGGGCCTGCGGGGAACCCAGGGGCAGGTCCATCACGGCGCGCAGGTGGTTCTCGAACTGGGAGGTCACCGCCCCGTCCTGGGTCCAGTGGCCGGTGTTGTGCGGGCGCATCGCGAGCTCGTTGACCAGGATCCGGCCGTCGCGCGTCTCGAAGAGCTCGACGGCGAGGATGCCGGTCACGTCGAGCTCGCCGGCGATCCGCAGCGCGACCTGCTGGGCGTGGGTGGCCAGGTCGGGGTCGAGGTCGGGCGCCGGGGCGACGACCTCGAGGCAGATGCCGTCCTGCTGGGTCGAGGCCACGACGGGGTACGCCGCGGCCTGGCCGCTGGGCGAGCGCGCCACCAGCGCCGACAGCTCGCGCCGGAAGTCGACGAGCTCCTCGGCCAGCAGCGCGACGCCGCTCTCCCGGGCGGTGGCGAAGGGCTCGTCGCAGTCCGCGGCGGAGCGGACCACCCACACGCCCTTGCCGTCGTACCCGCCGCGGGTCGTCTTCAGCACGCACGGGAAGCCGAAGGCGGCCACGTCGTCGGGCCCGGCGTCCTCGCCGAGCAGGAGGTGCCGCGGGCAGGGCACGCCCATCGCGGTCAGCCGGGCGCGCATCACGGCCTTGTCCTGGGCGTGGACCAGCGCGTCCGGGCCGGGGCGGACGGCCAGGCCGTCGGCGACCAGCGCGTGCAGGTGCGCGGTCGGGACGTGCTCGTGGTCGAAGGTGACCGCCGCGCAGCCGGCCGTCAGCGCCCGGAGGTCGTCCAGGTCGCGGTGGTCGCCGACCCGGTGGTCGGGGATGACCTGGGCGGCACTGACCCCCTCGGCCTCGGCCAGCAGGCGCAGCGGCAGGCCCAGGGCGATGGCCGGCTGGGCCATCATCCGGGCGAGCTGACCGCCTCCGACGACGGCGAGGACGGGGGCGGGCTCGGACACGCAGCGACCCTATCCGGAGCCCACGAGGGTCCCGGGCGCCGGATCAGTGGCGCCAGACCGCCAACGGCTCGAGGATGCCGAACCCGCGGACCGGCCGCGCGGGCAGCCGGCGGGTCTCGAACTGGTCGTGCGGGAGCTGGTCGGCGGTGGCGGCGTCGATGATGATCCGGTTGCGGCGCGCCACGCTGGTCAGCCGCGCAGCCAGGTTCACCGGCGGTCCGAAGACGTCGCCGAGGCGCAGCACGACCGAGCCGCTGGCCAGGCCCA
>JBBSKO010000055.1:0-11655 GCA_038256225.1 Propionibacteriales bacterium
CTCGGTCGTCGGTCAGGCGGGCGGACCCGCGTGGCTGCCGCCGGTGCTTCCGGTCGAGCCCGTGCTCGCGGCACCGGCCAGCAGGTCGCGGATCTGGCGGAGCAGCTCGACATCCTCGGGCGTGCCGGCCGGCGGGCTCGGGAAGTAGCGCTCCTTGGCCTTGGTGTAGGGCAGCACCACGAAGAAGTACACGACCGCCGCCAGGATCGCGAACGAGATGACGGCGTTCAGGAAGAAGCCGAGGCTTCCGAGATCACCTCGGAAGAAGTCGCTGTCCGCGGGGGACACTGCTGCGGTGAGCCAGGCGGTCAAGGCGGACACGACCGCGCCGAAGGCGGTGCCGATGATGACGGCGACGGCCAGGTCGACCAGGTTTCCGCGCAGCAGGAAGTTCTTGAACCCGGACATGAGGGCCTCTCGACGTCGCTGAGATGAGTCCCCGAAGGCTAGGGGGCCTCCCAGGTGAAAGTCACGAACCCCGCCGCGGAGGCCTGGGTGAGCGCGGCCACCTCCTCCGGGTCGACGGCCACGACCACCAGCGCACCGGGAGGCGTCCCGCCGACCCCGGCGCCCGCAGCGGAGGTGCCGGGCGCCCCGGCCCCGGCCGGCGGGACGGCGAGCACGTCGACGCCCGTGGCGACGGAGGACCCGGACGCGGCGGGACCGCCCTGCAGGTCGGCGGCCACGAGGTCGACACGGTCGCCGACCTCGAGCAGGTCCACCGCCGCCGCGTCGGCGAGCCGGACGGGCAGCGTCGTACGCCCCGGGCCGGCTGCGGCGAGCCCCTCACCGACCAGGCGCGTCGCCGCGAGCTGCTCGCCCGCGCCGACGGGGCCGGCCACGACCCGGCCGACCACCGACGCCGGCTCCGGCGGCCCGGTGCCCGGCGGGACCAGGGCCGCGGCGACCGTGCGGACCTCGACGTCGTCGGCGCCGATCGTCGTGCCCGCCGGCAGGTCGCGCGCGGCGACGACCACGCCGGAGATCGGTGCCGGGGCCGGCGTGACGGCGCGGACGGCGGCGAGCACGGCGAGCCCGGCCAGCGCCGCCGCGAGCAGCCGGCGGCGGGCCAGCAGGACGCGCCGGGCGGTCCGCCGCGCGCGGCGCAGCCGCAGGCGCCACGGCAGGGCGGGCGGGGCTGGACCGGCGGTGGCCGTCGGAGGGCGTCGGAGCACGGCCCCGACGCTAGGTCGGGCGGCCGGTGCGGGGCAGGACCACGACACTGCCTGGGGAGCAGCGCTCCCCACGGCCGCCCTGTGGACATCAGCCGGTCGCGGCGGACCCGCCGGTCCTCGCGGGGGCCGCAGCCTTGTCGCCCCCGCCGGCGGCCGGCTTCTTCTCGGCCGGCTTCTCGGCCGGCTTGTCGGACGTCCCCGACTTCTCACCGGACTTCTCGGACGTGTCGCCGCTGCCACCCGCGGGCACGGTCGGACCGCCCTTGCCCGCGGCCTCACGGCTGTCGTTGCGGTAGAAGCCGGAGCCCTTGAAGACCACGCCGACGGCGTTGAACAGCTTGCGCAGCCGGCCCTGGCACTGCGGGCACGCGGTCAGCGCGTCGTCGGAGAAGCTCTGCACCTGCTCGAAGCGGTGTCTGCACTCGGTGCAGGCGTACTGGTAGGTCGGCACGGGGTCTCCTCGTTCTCTCCGGGGCCGTCTGGCACTCGCGCGCCCCGACTGCCAATCCTACGACAGGGGCCGCACGGCATGATGGGCACCACCATGGCCGACGAGACCACCACGACGCCCCGGCCGGGAGCGCTGGCCCGCGCCCGCCGTGCCGTCCTCGGCTGGCCGCCCGCCGCGCGCGTCACCTCGTACGTCGCGCTCGGCGTCGTGCTGTGCCTCGTGCTCGGCGTGGTCCTCGTGGTGACGGTGGTCCGCCGACCGCTGCCGCCGACCGAGGGTGCCGAGGTGCTGCCGGGGCTGAGCGGTGACGTGGAGGTGCTGCGCGACGCGCAGGGCGTGCCGCAGGTCTGGGCCGACACCACCGAGGACCTGATGCGGGCCCAGGGCTGGGTCACGGCCTCCGAGCGCTTCTTCCAGATGGACGTGCGGCGCCACGTGGCCGAGGGCCGGCTCGCCGAGCTCTTCGGCGCCGACGCGGTCCCGGGCGACCGGCTGGCGCGCACCCTGGGCTGGGCGCGGACGGCCCGTGCCGAGCTGGCCGTGGTGGAGCCGGAGACCCGGACGGCGCTGGCGGCCTACGCCGCGGGCGTCAACGCCTACCTCGAGGCCCGCGGCACCTCCGAGGTCGCCGTCGAGTACACGCTGCTCGGGCTCGGCGGGGCCGGCTACACCCCCGAGCCGTGGAGCGAGACCGACTCGCTGGCCTGGCTCAAGACCGTGGCCTGGGAGATCGGCGGCGACCTCGACGCCGAGGTCGACCGGGCGCTGACCGCCGCGGCCGTCGGGGAGGCCGTCGTCGACGACCTGTTCCCCCCGACCGCGGTCGCCGACCCGGTGGTCGACCAGGGCGCGCTGGTCGACGGGGTCTTCGAGCAGGACGCCGTCACCGGCGGGACCCGCAACCCGCTGCGCCCGGCGTACGGGCCGCTGGACGACCCCGGCGTGCTCGACCAGCTCCGCCGCACCGACGCCGCCCTCGACCGGCTGCCGTCCTGGGTGGCCAGCGGCGCCGGGCGCGGGTCGAACGCCTGGGTCGTCGACGGCGACCACTCCGCGACCGGGGCGCCGCTGCTGGCCAACGACCCCCACCTCGACGCCACCCTGCCCGGGGTTTGGATGCCGGTGGGCCTGCACTGCCGCGAGGTCAGCGCGGCCTGCCCGTACGACGTGGCGGGCTCCAGCCTGCCCGGGGTGCCCGGGGTGGTGGTCGGGCACAACGCCGACGTGGCGTGGGGCGTGACCAGCCTGGGGGCCGACGTCACCGACCTGTTCCTCGAGCGCGTCGACGGCGACACCTACCGTTTCGAGGGGGAGTCGCTGCCGCTGCGGGTGCGGCGTGAGCAGATCCGCGTCTCCGGCGGCGACGACGTCGAGGTGGAGGTGCGCTCGACCCGCCACGGTCCGCTGCTGAGCGACGTGCTGGACCCGGTGGCCGACGTCGCCGCGAGCGAGGACCACGCCGTCGCCGTCCGCTGGACCGGCCTCGAGCCCGGCACCACCGCCGACGCCATCCTGGCCCTGGACCGGGCCACCGGCTGGGAGGACTTCCGCGCTGCCGCGGCCCGCTTCACCCTGCCCGCGCTGGGCATGGTCTACGCCGACACCGCGGGACGGGTGGGCTTCCAGGCCGCGGGCGCGGTCCCGGTGCGCAAGAGCGGCAACGACGGGTCGCTGCCGGTCGCCGGCTGGCGCGCGGAGACCGACTGGACCGGCCGCGACGTGCCGGCCGCCGGCCTGCCGAGCGTCGTCGATCCCGACGGCGGGGTGCTGGTCGCGGCCAACCAGGCGGCGGCGGGGGCGCGCTACCCGACCCTGCTGACCACCTCCCCGGACCCGGGCTACCGGGCCGCGCGGATCACCGAGCGGCTCGACGCCGAGCTCGCTGACGGGGGTCGCGTCTCCGCCCAGGACATGGTCGCGATCCAGGGCGACGACCTGCACCCGCTGGCCGGCAGCCTCGTGCCGCTGCTGCTCGACGTGGACCTGCCCGCCGGCTACGCCTCCGACGGGCAGCGGCTGCTCGCGACGTGGGACGGCACGCAGCCGCCGACCAGCGGGGCGGCCGCCTACTACAACGCCGTGTGGCGCTCCCTGCTCGCGGGAGCCTTCGACGACGAGCTGCCCCCGGCCGTCCGCCCGGACGGCGGCGCCCGCTGGGTCGCGGTGGTCGACCGGCTGCTCGACGAGCCGGGCTCGCCGTGGTGGGACGACCTGGGCACCGACGACGTGATCGAGTCCCGCGACGACGTGCTCCGCGACGCCCTGCTCGACGCCCGGGACGACCTGACCTCACGGCAGGCCTTCGAGGCCGACGAGTGGACCTGGGGTCGCGGTCACGCGCTCGACCTCGAGGCCCCCACCGGGCCGCTGTGGGGCAGCGACGTCGCCCGGGCCTTCCTGGACCGCACCGGCCCACCGACCGGGGGCTCGGGCGCCGCAGTCGAGGCGACCGACTGGGACGCCGCGGCCCCCGACGACGAGCCCGGTGACCACCCGTGGCGGGTGACCACCGCCCCGTCGATGCGGATGGTGGTCGACCTCGACGACCTCGACGCCTCCGGGTGGGTCACTCTCGGCGGCGTCTCGGGGCACCCGACGAGCCCGCACTACGACGACCAGCTCGACCCCTGGGCCGCAGGGGACCTGCTGGCCTGGCCGTTCAGCCGCGAGGCCGTCGAGGACGCCGCCGAGGACGTGCTGGTCCTGGAGCCCAGCGCGGAGTAGCCGGTTCCCTCAGAACCGGTGCACCCCGTCGGCGGTCGCGACGGCGCCGACCCGGCGGTCGTGCTCCTCGCCCGGCACCGAGCGCCCCACCTCCTCGGGGTAGAGCAGCACGCAGGTCAGCGTGCCGGTCGGCACCCGCGCCAGCGCTCGGTCGTACGACCCGCCGCCACGACCCAGGCGCAGGCCCGTGTCGTCGACCGCGAGCCCGGGGACCAGGACGACGTCGGCGCCGGCGACGGCGTCGCGCCCCAGCGGCTCCCCGAGTGGTTCCAGCAGCCCCCGGCGGGCGGGGTAGAGCTGGCTCTCCCCGGTGTGCGAGGCCCAGTCGAGGTCCCCGTCGGCCTGCAACAGCGGCAGGAGCACCCGCCGGCGGGAGGCCAGCAGGGCGTTCAGCAGGGCCGAGGTGCCCGGCTCCGCACCGACGGCGACGTAGGCCGCGACGGTCCCCGCCCGGCGTACCTCCGGGGTGTCGAGCAGGTGCGTCGCGGTCGCCCGGGCGTCCTCCGCCAGGGACGCGAGGGGCCGCCGGCGACGGCCCGCGAGGACCTGGTCGCGCAGCGCCAGCTTGGCCGGCCCCGCCGACGGCGGGGTCGGCGGGTGAGGAGGAGGTTGCGGCCCGGCCACCGGTCGAGCCTACGATCACCTGTATGGGTAGCCCAGCACTGAAGAAGGCCCTGGCGAAGATGGCAGGGGCAGGCATCGACGAGGTCGCGGTGGAGACCTTCGCGCACTACTTCCGACTCCTCGAGCACGGGGAGACGGGGATGGTGCCGGAGTCGACCATCGACCCGGTCGACATCGACCGCCTCGACGACGTCGAGGTCGACGACGAGGCCGCCCGTGAGGCGGTCCGGCAGACGGCGGTGATCAAGCTGAACGGCGGCCTGGGCACCTCGATGGGGATGGACCGCGCCAAGTCCCTGCTCTGCGTGCGCCGCGGGCTGTCCTTCCTCGACATCATCGCCCGCCAGGTGCTGCACCTGCGCTCGGAGTACGACGCGCCGCTGCCGCTGCTGATGATGAACTCGTTCCGCACCTCCGCCGACACCCTCGCCGCGCTCCAGCGCTACGACGACCTGGCCGTCGACGGGCTGCCGCTGGAGTTCCTGCAGAACAAGGAGCCCAAGCTGCTGACCAAGGACCTGAGCCCGGTCAGCTGGGACGCCGACCCGGACCTCGAGTGGTGCCCGCCCGGGCACGGCGACATCTACACCGCGCTGCGCGGCACCGGCCTGCTCCAGGACCTCATCGACCAGGGCTACCGCTACGTCTTCGTCTCCAACTCCGACAACCTCGGCGCCGTGCCCGACGCCCGTGTCGCCGGCTGGTTCGCCCAGTCCGGCGCCCCGTTCGCGATCGAGGCCGTGCGCCGCACGCCCTCGGACCGCAAGGGCGGGCACTTCGCACGCCGCAAGGCCGACGGCCGGATCGTGCTCCGCGAGAGCGCGCAGACCCTGCCCGAGGACGCGAAGGCCCTCGCCGACCTCGACCGCCACCGGTTCTGCTCGACCAACAACCTGTGGTTCGACACCCACGCCATGAAGGAGGCCCTCGACGCCCGCGACGGCATCCTGGGCCTGCCGCTCATCCGCAACGTCAAGAGCGTCGACCCCGGCGACCCGTCCAGCCCCGAGGTGGTCCAGGTCGAGACCGCGATGGGTGCCGCGATCGAGGTCTTCGAGGGCGCCCGGCTGATCGAGGTCGGCCGCGAGCGGTTCGTGCCGGTCAAGACCACCAACGACCTGCTGGTGCTGCGCTCGGACGTCTACGAGATCGGCCAGGACTTCGTCCTCGACCCGGTCGCCGAGGTCCCCTTCGTCGAGCTCGACGGCGACCACTACAAGCTGGTCGGCCAGTTCGACAAGCACTTCCCCGAGGGCGCCCCCTCGCTGAAGGAGGCCACCTCCCTGCGCATCGAGGGCGACTGGACCTTCGGCCGCGGGGTGACGGTCCGGGGCGACGTCGCGCTCGAGGGCGGCACCGGCCGCCGCGTGGAGGCCGACGAGGTCCTGACCGGCACCCGCAGTGGCTGAGCCCGGCGCGGACCGCGGCAGCGCCCCGATCACGGTCGAGGAGCACCTCGCGCAGGTGCTCGCGACCGTGGGGCCGCTGGAGCCCGTACGGCTGCCGCTCGACGAGGTCCGCGACCTCGTCCTGGTCGAGGACCAGGTCGCGCCGCTGAGCCTGCCCCGCTTCACCAACTCCGCGATGGACGGGTACGCCGTGCGCGCCGCCGACCTCGGCAGCCCCAGCGAGGCCGCGCCGGTCGAGCTGCGGGTGGCCGGCGAGGTCGGGGCCGGGCAGGCCACCACCCGGGTCGTGCCGTCCGGCGAGGTCGTCAAGATCATGACCGGCGCGCCGGTGCCGGACGGCGCCGACGCGGTCGTGCCCTACGAGTGGACCGACCGCGGCGCCACCACCGTGCGGATCACCCGGGCGCCCGCGGTGGGTGCGCACCTGCGCCGTGCGGGCGAGGACGTCACCGCAGGCGACCTGCTGGTCGCCGCCGGCACCCGGCTCGGCCCCCGCCACGTCGGCCTGCTGGCCTCCTGCGGCATCGCCACGGTGCCCGTACGCCCGCGGCCGGTCGTCGCGGTGCTCTCGACCGGCACCGAGCTGCGCGACCCGGCCACCGCGCTGGCCGACCTGCCCGACGACGCGATCTACGACGGCAACTCCTACCTGCTCGCCGCGGCCGTCGAGGCCGCCGGCGCCACCGCGCTGCGCCTGGGACTGGTCGCCGACGAGCCGCAGGCCTTCCTCGCCGTGCTCGCCCGGCTCCGCGCCGAGGGCGGCGTGCACGCCGTGGTCACCTCCGGCGGGGTCAGCCAGGGCGACTTCGACGTCGTGAAGGCCGCGCTGCGCCCGCTGGGCACGGTGTGGTTCGGGCCGGTCGCGATGCAGCCGGGCAAGCCGCAGGGCTTCGGCCACGTCGAGGGCCTGCCGATCTTCACCCTGCCGGGCAACCCGGTGTCGTCCTACGTCTCGACCGAGCTGTTCGTGCGGCCCGCGCTGCGCACGATGATGGGGCTCGAGCCGGTCAGCCGTCCGCTGGTGGACGCCACGCTCACCGAGCGGGTCACCTCCCCGCCCGACAAGCGGCAGTTCCTGCGCGGCACCGTCAGCGTCCGCGCGGACGGCCTCGACGTCGCGCTCAGCGTCTCCCCGGTCGGCGGCTCCGGCTCCCACCTGGTCGGCGACCTCGCCGCGGCGGACGCGCTGATCGTGGTCCCCGAGGACGTCACCGTCCTGGAGCCCGGGTCCAGGGTGCAGGTCGTCCGGCTGACCCGTCCCGAGGAGGGGCTGTGAACGAGCAGGGACCGGCGCGGCTCACCCACGTCGACGAGCAGGGTGCGGCGCGGATGGTCGACGTCAGCGCCAAGGACGTGACCACGCGGACCGCCCGGGCCTCCGGCCGGGTCCTGGTCTCCGCCGAGGTCGTCGGGCTGCTGCGTGGCGAGGGCGTGCCGAAGGGCGACGCCCTCGGGGTCGCCCGGGTCGCCGGGATCATGGGCGCCAAGCTCACCCCGACCCTGGTGCCGTTGTGCCACCCGCTGGCGATCTCGGGGGTCACCGTCGACCTCGAGGTCCTCGACGACGCCGTCGAGATCGGCGCGACCGTCCGGACGACCGACCGGACCGGGGTCGAGATGGAGGCCCTGACCGCGGTGTCGGTGGCCGCGCTGACCCTGGTCGACATGGTCAAGGCCGTCGACAAGGCCGCGGTGATCACCGACGTGCGCGTGGAGACCAAGAGCGGCGGCCGGTCGGGGGACTGGTCCCGGTGAGCCAGGCGACGAGCCACCCGCAGGTGACGCCGCGCGGCTCGCTCGGCGCCGCCGTCGTGGTGGCCTCCAACCGGGCCGCGGCCGGGGTCTACGAGGACACCACCGGGCCGCTCCTCGTCGACGCCCTGCGTGACCTCGGCTTCGCGGTGGGGGCGCCGGTGGTGGTGCCCGACGGCGAGCCGGTCGGCGAGGCCGTCCGGGCCGCGGCGGGCGCCGGCGTCCGGGTGGTGCTCACCACCGGCGGCACCGGGCTGACCCCCACCGACCGCACGCCCGAGGTGACCCGGGCGCTGCTCGACCACGAGGTGCCGGGGATCGCCGAGGCGATCCGTGCGTACGGCGTCGCCCAGGGCGTGCCGACCGCGATCCTCTCGCGCGGCCTGGCCGGCGTCGTGGGCCGCACGCTCGTGGTGAACCTCCCCGGCTCGCGGGGCGGGGTGAAGGACGGGCTCGCGGTGCTGGCGCCGGTCCTGGTCCACGCCGCCGAGCAGATCGTCGGGAGCGACCACTGAACGGCCCCGGGGCCTACGGGCGCGCCGGCCGGGCCTGGCCGGCGCGACTCCGGTCGGGCCGTGACCCCGAGGTGTCGCTGCGCCCCCTGGCCCGCGGCGACGCCGAGGCCTGGCGCGAGGCCCGCCGCCGCAGCGCGGCCTGGCTGGTCCGGTGGGACGCCACCGTGCCGCCCGGCGCGTCGAGCCGCCCCGCGTCGTACGGCGCCCTGGTGCGACGGATGAACCGCCAGGCGCGCGAGGGCACCACCTTCCCGTTCGCGATCGAGGTCGACGGCGACTTCGCCGGGCAGGTGACGGTCAACAACGTGGTCCGAGGCTCGGCGCAGTTCGCCTCGGTCGGCTACTGGATCGACCAGCGCTTCGCAGGCCGCGGCGTGATGCCCCGCGCCGTCGCGATGACCATCGACCACTGCTTCGGCCCGCTCGGGCTGCACCGCGTCGAGGTCGCGATCCGACCGGAGAACACCAACTCGCTGCGGGTGGTGGAGAAGCTCGGCATCCCCGAGATCGGCTACGCCCCCCGCTTCCTGCACATCGACGGCGACTGGCGCGACCACCGCCTCTACGCGATCACCGCCGAGGACGTCCCCGGGGGCGTGGTGGCGCGGTACGAGCAGACGCTGGCGGGGGAGCGGTCGGAGGGGTCGGAGCGACGGGCGTAGGCACGGGGCCGCGGTCACACCCGTCCCGCTGGTCCCGCTGGTCCTGGGAATCCCCGCTCGGGCGGGGATTCCCGAGCTCCGCGCGCCCTGCAAGGCACGCGAAGTCCGCGAAGCGCCCACCCAGCCCCCCGCGCGACCCCTCATCGCCCGCCCGGCCCCGGGCCCCCGAACCACACCCGCACCACAGGCAATACGCGACACACGGGCGCGCGTCCCGGCCCCCCCGGTCCCGCCCTCCTAACCTCAGGTCGTGGACCTCAGCGCACTCATCTTCGTGGCCCTCGCGGTGGCCTGGGCCGTCTACCTGGTCCCGAAGGCGATCCGCCACCACGACGAGGTCGCCCGCAGCAGGTCGGTCGACCGGTTCTCCGCCACGATGCGGGTCCTCGCGCGCCGCGAGGCCGTGAGCGCGCGCGACAGCCGCCTGGTCGTGAGCCCCGGGCGCGCGGCCGCCACGACCACCGTCACCACCAAGGAGGGCCCGGCGCCCGCGCCCGAGCCCGCCCCTCGCGAGATCCCGATCGCCGTACGTCGTCGCGCCGCTGCCGGTGCGGCAGCCCGCCGGCGGCGCGTGCTCGGTGCCGTCCTGGGCGCCCTCGCCGCCGTCGTCCTGCTCAACGTGGCCGGCGTGCTCGCCTGGGCCTGGACCGCCGCGCCGGTCGTCCTGCTCGTCGCCTGGCTGACCGCCTGCCGGATGATGGTGCGGGTCGAGACCGGGCGTGCCGCCGCGGCGCAGCTGCGCCGGGCGCAGCGCAAGGACGCCCGCGCGGAGAAGCGCGACCTGCGCCGGGAGGCGCGCATCGCCCGCCGGGCCGAGCGCGACGAGGACTTCTTCGGCGACTACGACAAGCCCTCCCCGCTGCTGCCGGCCGACATCGACGACGGTGGCGACCCCACCCAGGAGGTCGCGGCCGTGGTGGCCGGTGCGGGCACGTCGATGCGCAGCGCCGCCGAGGCCGGCATGTGGGACCCCGTGCCGGTCACCCTGCCGACCTACGTCGGCAAGGCTGCCGCCGCGCCCCGCACGGTGCGCACCATCGACCTCGACTCCACCGGCGTCTGGACCTCGGGCCGCTCGGAGTCCGACAGCGCACTGGCCCGCGAGGCCGAGCAGGCCGCGCGTGCCCGGAAGGCCGAGCGCGCCGAGCAGGACCGCGCCGCCGACGAGCGGCGCGCGACCGGCTCCTGACCCGGGCGGGTTTCGGCACCGGCCGCGGCTGGTGCTAACGTTTCGCTCCGCGTCGCAAGACGCACTGGGGCTGTGGCGCAGTTGGTAGCGCGTCTCGTTCGCAATGAGAAGGTCAGGGGTTCGAATCCCCTCAGCTCCACCAAGAACCGCAGGTCAGGGCGGCTGGTGTCATCCGAATCACGGAGGATGACATGGCGGGTCCGTCCTTGTTCCGCGTCGATGGTCAGCACCAGGGCTTTGCCTCGGTGCGGCTGGGTCTCTCTCGGCGGCGCCCGGAGTGGCTGGCGCACCTGGTGTCGAGGGAGACGAGCAACGGCCGAGGGGCCGACCAGGAGCCCACCCAGCGGCAGCTGATCGAGCGGGTGCTGTCGCGGAGCGAGCTGTGCCAGCACCTGCGGGTCAGCGCCCAGACGATCTACGACCTGCGCTGCCCGGGCCGTGGCCCTCGAGGCTTCCGGGTGGGCCGCGAGCTGCGGTTCCGGGTCACTGAGATCGAGGCATGGCTGGGTCGGATGGAGTCCGACGACGCTCAGCGCCACTGCGGGGGAGGCCGGTGATGGCGGGCCGTCCCCGGACCGCGATCGGCACCAGCGGCACGGTCACGGTGCGACGCCGGGGTGGGCCGAGCGGTCGCCGGGACCCGGGTCCGGGATGCCGACGGTCGGATGCGGCAGGTCACAGTGCGCGCACTCACCACCGAGCAGGCTCGTGCACGCCGCAAGCAGCGGCTCCTGACCCGGCATGGGTTCGCGAGCGGGGGAGTGCTCCGGCCGGACAGCTCGTCCGCTGAGCTGGCCGAGATCTGGCTGACCGACCTCGACCTCCGCGACGCAGCGGCTCTCCCCGGTCCGCGTCGACGTAGCCGTGGCACGTGCCCCGAGCGACACGCTTCGGGTCCTCCGGCCGTCGACGACGAGCGATGCCCTGTGGCGCAGCGCCCTGCACTCCTGTCGGAGTGATGACCGCGACAGCGAGTCCGCGCCGCGATCGCGATCAGAGTCGCTCGATGTCGAATCCCTGGTCTGGAAGCAGATCGCGCGGGCGGTGGCGTTGCCGACCGCGGCGGCGTCGGCGAGCGTGGCGCGCATCCGCTCGTCGGGATCGAACTCAGCGTCCTTGTGGATGCCGATCGCAGCCAGCAGGCCCCGGGTCTC
>JBBSKO010000056.1:0-11505 GCA_038256225.1 Propionibacteriales bacterium
CGGCCACGCCGAGCTCGCCCACCGACTTGCGTGAGTCGGCCTCCGGCCTAGACTCGTCTCTTGGAGCACGCCGGGCTGCGGCAGCCCCGGGTCCCAACTAAAGCCGCTTCGAGCGGCCACGCGCCGTGAGGCGCTCCCAGCCCGGTGTGTTCCGCTTCGTGGGTCCGCGTCCCGGCCCGGGCCACTCGAGCTCCGTGATCGTTCCGTGATCGTTCCGTGATCTTTTCGTGATCGGACCGAGACCGAAGCGGTCGGTGGCCTGCCGATGGTCCGGGGCGCTGGCCCGCGATGGGTAGCATGACCGCGCCCGGGAGCCCGACGACCAGCAGGAGTGTGATGAGCGTGCAGCGCCACGGCCGTCGCCCCCGGACCGCCGTCGCCGCGCTCGCCGTCGCCGCGGTCCTCACCACGACCGCCTGCCAGGCGGACCCGGCGCCCGACGAGGGCCCGGCCACCTCCGGCGGGGACGCTTCCAGCAGCCCGTCGACCGCGGCCCCGGAGGCCGCCGACGTCGAGCTGACCTTCGGCGTCTTCGGCCCCGACGCCGAGACCGCCTCCTTCGAGCGCGTCGTGGAGTCCTACAACGCCGCGGCCACCGCCACCACGGTGACGCTGCGCACCTACCCCACCCGGGCCGCGCTGCTCGAGGACCTCGGGACCCGACGGGCCCCGGACGCCTACCTCGCCTCGCGTCAGGACCTGGACCAGATCGTCGGCGAGGGCTGGAACACCCCGCTGCTGGAGCTGCTCGACGAGCGCGGCGTCGACTACGGCGACGGCTACTCGCGCGACGCGCTGCTGTCCTTCTCCGTCGACGACGACCTGCAGTGCATGCCGTACGGCATCTCGCCCACGGTCGTGTACTACAACACCGACCTGATCGACTTCGAGAACATGCGCGAGCGTGACCTGCCCGTGCCGCCGACCGACCTGCGCGGCTGGAACCTCGAGATGTTCGCCGCCGCCGCCGACGAGGCGACCCGACCGCGCCTGGGCACCCGCGGGGTCCACGTCGAGACGACGCTGCGCGGGCTCGCGCCCTTCGTCTACTCCGGCGCCGGGCAGCTCTTCGACGACGAGGACGAGCCCACGTCGCTGGCGCTGGAGGACGACGACGCGCGGGAGGCCCTCACCCAGACCCTCGCGCTGCTGCGCGACCCCCAGGTCACCCTGTCCGGGCGGCAGCTGCGCCAGGCCGGTGCCCTGGAGTGGTTCGAGCGCGGCCGGCTCGGGATGATCACCGGCACCCGGGCGCTGACCCCGGAGCTGCGCGGCGTCGACGGCCTCGACTTCGACGTGATGCCGATGCCGCTGATCGACGACCAGGTCACCGTGGGCGACATGACCGGGCTCTGCATCTCCTCCGACAACGAGAACCTCGCCCGCACCGCCGACGTGCTCGTCTCCCTGATCGACGACGAGGCGGTGGCCGAGGTCGCCGCGGAGGGCTACCTCGTGCCGGCCAACCTCGGGGTGGCCCTGACCGACGAGTTCCTGCAGCCGCTGCAGATGCCGCGCAACGCCAACATCTTCAACACCAGCGTCCGCGACCTCGTGGTCAACGACCTCCTCAGCCCGGAGAGCCCGCTCTCCCAGGCCGTACGGCCGGCCGTGCGGGACCTGTTCACCGTCCCGGTCCTCGACGACCTCGACGAGCGGACGACGCTGATCGACACCGTCTCGCGCAGCGTGCTGGACCCCGACTACCCGCCGGCCTCCGAGCTGCCCACCGAGCTGCCCTCGGAGGGCGAGGCGCCCGAAGACCTCGAGCAGTAGCGCTCCGCCGGGGTCAGTCCTCGACCGTCAGGTCGACCGGCGTCCCGGCCTCGGTGCCGGCCTCGGTGCCGGCCTCGGTGCCGGCTTTGGTGCCGGCCTCGGTGCCTGCTTCAGGGTCGGCCGCCGCCTCGACGTCGGCCTGCAGGATCGCGCGCACCAGCACCGGGGCGACCAGCGCGGCCTGCCAGCTGCGGACGCCGTACGCCGCCAGCCGGGCGACGACCTCGTCCAGCAGCTCACCGGGCTCGCGGGTCTCCGGCGGGGTCCACAGGGTGCGGCGCAGGAAGTCGGGGGTCAGCAGGTTCTCGGCCGGCACGCGCTGCGCGGTCGACAGCGTCGCCAGCTCCTCGCGGGCCAGGCGCAGCCGGGCGGCCGCCACCGGGTCGCGCTCGGCCCAGGCGCGCGCGGTCGGCGGGCCGTCGGTGCGCTGGGTGCGGGCCGGCAGCTCGTCCTCGGACATCGCGGCGGCGCGCTGGAGGGCCTCCACCCACCGGGCGGCGTACCGGTCGGCGCCGCGGCCGTGGAAGCCGGGAGTGCGCATCAGGGAGTCCCGGTCGGTGGGCTGGGCGGTGGCGGCGGCGATGATCGCGGCGTCCGGGACGATCCGGCCCGGCGTCACGTCACGGCGCTCGGCGAGCTCGTCGCGGGTCTCCCACAGCTCGCGGACGGCCGCGAGGTTGCGTCGGCCACGGACCCGGTGCAGGCCCCCGGTGCGACGCCAGGCCTCCTGGCGCACGGTGGCCTCGAAGCCCAGCAGGTGGTCGAACTCCTGGCGCGCCCAGCCGTCCTTGCCCTGCTCGACGAGCTCGGCGAGCAGGACCTCGCGCAGCTCGAGGAGGACCTCCACGTCGAGCGCGGCGTACTCGAGCCAGGGCCGCGGCAGGGGACGGGTGGACCAGTCGACCGCCGAGTGCTCCTTCTTGAGCCGGTAGCCCAGCAGCGTCTCCACCAGGGTCGCGAGGCCGACGCGGGGGTAGCCCAGGAGCCGCCCGGCGAGCTCGGTGTCGAAGAGCGACGCGGGTCGCAGCCCGATGTCGGCCAGGCAGGGGAGGTCCTGGCTGGCGGCGTGGAGGATCCACTCGGCGTCGCCGATCGCCTCGGCGAGGGGTGCCATCGAGCGGAACGCGATCGGGTCGACCAGGGCCGAGCCCGAGCCCTCACGACGCAGCTGGACCAGGTAGGCGCGGCTGGAGTAGCGGTAGCCGGACGCGCGCTCGGCGTCGAGCGCGACCGGACCGGTGCCGGCGGCCACCCGGGCGCAGACCTCGGCGAGGCCGGCCTCGGTGTCGGTGATCTCGGGCAGCCCGTCGCGCAGCGTGAGGAGCTCGACCGGCTCGACGTGCTCGTCCTGCTCGACCGCGCCGCCCAGCTCGTCGGGGGCAGCCGGGTCCGGGGTCTCGGGGGTGTCGGTGGGCATCAGGCGCCGTGCCCGCGCTGGCCGCGCCGGCTGGGCATCGCGGTCACGCCGTCGGGGACGGGCTCGAGGCCGGCGGCGGTGCACAGCAGCTGGCCCCACGCCTCGACGTGGTCGCCGATCCGCGCCGGGTCGACGGGGGTCCAGGACGCCCGGATCTCGACCTGGGCGGTGCCCGGCTCGTCGGCCATCCCGCCGAAGCTCTCCGAGGCCACCCGGGTCACGGTGCCGGACGGGGCGACGTGCTCGGCGCCGTGGTCGGCCAGGGCGTCGGTCAACCAGCTCCACACCACGTCGGCCAGGACGGGGTCGGTGATCAGCTCGGGGTCGAGGTCGGCGCGCACGTAGGCCACGCAGCGGAACTCGCCCTCCCACGCGACGTTGCCGTCGGGGTCGTGGAGCAGGATGATCCGGCCCGTCCCGACCTCCTCGTCGTCCACGTCGACGTCACCGGTCAGCGCCGAGGCGTAGGGCGCGATGCGCTGCGGGGCGGGCATCTCCTCGACGAGCACCTCGGGGCGCAGCCGGGCGCCACGCATCGCCGCCACGGCGTCGGCGAAGACGCGCGGCACCGTTCCCGTGCCCGCGTGCGTCTCCGGTCGGACCACCATGGTCGCCAGACTAGGAGGTGCGGCGCCGAACAGATGTGCGAACACGCCGAGCGGCCTGTCACGCTGGAGCCATGACTTCCCCCGTTCCCCACCCCGGACTGGCCGACAGCGCCTTCCTCGCCGCCGTCCGCGGCGAGCCGGTCCCGCACACCCCGGTGTGGTTCATGCGCCAGGCCGGGCGCTCGCTGCCCGAGTACCGCAAGCTGCGCGAGGGCATCGCCATGCTCGACGCCTGCATGCGGCCGGAGACCGCCGTCGAGATCACCCTGCAGCCGGTCCGCCGCTACGGCGTCGACGCCGCCATCTTCTTCTCCGACATCGTGCTGCCGCTCAAGGCGGTCGGGGTCGACCTCGACATCGTGCCGGGGGTCGGACCGGTCGTGGCCAGGCCCGTGCGCACCCTCGAGGACGTCGCGGCGATCCCGGACCTCACGCCCGAGCACGTCGACTTCGTCACCGAGTCGGTCCGCACCCTGACCGGGGAGCTCGGCGCCACCCCGCTGATCGGCTTCGCCGGCGCGCCCTTCACCGTGGCCTCCTACCTCGTCGAGGGCGGGCCCTCGAAGGAGCAGGCGCTGACGAAGTCGCTGATGTTCTCCCAGCCCGAGGTGTGGGCGGCGCTGATGGACAAGATCGCGCAGATCTCGGCGGCCTACCTCCAGGTGCAGATCGCCGCCGGCGCCAGCGCGGTCCAGCTCTTCGACTCGTGGGCCGGGTCGCTGACCCCGACCGACTACCGCGAGCACGTGATGCCGTGGTCGCAGCGGGTGCTGGCCTCGGTCACCGACGTCCCGCGCATCCACTTCGGGGTCGGCACCACGAACCTGCTCGGGCTGATGGGTGACGCCGGGGCCGACGTGGTGGGGGTCGACTGGCGCACGCCGCTGTCCGACGGCATCCTGCGCGCCGGGGGCCGGGCGGTGCAGGGCAACCTCGACCCGACCCTGGTCTTCGCGCCGACCGAGCTGATGACGGCCCGCGCCGACGAGATCATCGCGGCCGGCCGCGCGGCGCCGGGCCACGTGTTCAACCTCGGCCACGGCGTGCTGCCGGCCACCGACCCGGACCAGCTGGCCCGGCTCACCGACCACGTGCACGCGTACCCGCTCGACTGAACCCGGACCGCTCCCGGACCGCGCACGGGCTCAGCTGCTGGGCGGGACCGCCCGGGCGCCGCGGGTCCGGGTGGTCACCTTCGGTGCGCTGACGGGCGCCTCCTCGGGTGTCGTCCCGGGTGCCGTCTCGTCGGCCGCCGCGGGTGCGGGCTCGGCGGTCTTCGCGGGCCGCGCGGCGCGGCGGCTGCGGGTCTTCTTGGCCGGCGCGGCCGGGGTCTCGACGACCTCCGCCGGCTCGGCGGCCGCAGTCGGGACCTCGGTCTCGGCGACCGGCTCGGGCGCCGCGGTCTTGCGGGCGCCGGAGCGCTTGCGGGCCGGGGCGGTCCGCGTCGGGGCGTCCTCGGCGCGCACCCGGACCATCGGCGCGGACCCCGTCGACTGCTCGACCTCGAGCCCGGGCTGGGCGCGGACCAGGGCGATCAGCTTCGAGAAGCCGTAGTTGCGGGAGTCGAAGGAGGCGTGGCGGGTGGTCAGGAACGAGCCGACCGCGCCGAGGTGGGCCCAGCCGTCGTCGTTGGAGGTGGCGTCCACCGCGGAGGCCAGCAGGGGGCCGACCTCGGGCAGGGCCGGCACGTCCTCGCCCGGGGTGTCGGTCTCGTCGGTCTCGTCGGACCCGGCGCCGGTGGCGCCCTCGTCGTCGTGGCCGAGGACCTCGAGGTAGATGAACTTGTCGCAGGCGGCGACCAGCGACTGCGGCGTCCGGCGCCGGCCCAGGCCGTAGACCGTGCGGCCCGACTCGCGCAGGCGGGTCACCAGGCGGGTGAAGTCGCTGTCGCTGGAGACGATCGCGAAGGCGTCGAGGTTGCCGGTGTAGAGCAGGTCCATCGCGTCGATGATCAGCGCGGAGTCGGTGGAGTTCTTGCCGGTCGTGTAGGCGAACTGCTGCACCGGGGAGATGGCGTTGCGGTTCAGCTCGTCCTTCCAGCCGTTGAGCCGGGGCGTGGTCCAGTCGCCGTAGGCCCGCTTGACCGTGGGGATCCCGTAGCGCGCCACCTCCTCCAGCAGCGCGACCGCGTGACGGTGGCTGGTGTTGTCGGCATCGATCAGGACGGCCAGGCGGGGAGTGTCGCTCACCCGCCCGAGCCTGCCACGGACAGGCCACCGCGCGCCTCCCGGGCCGGTCCACCAGCGCCGGGCCAGCTGCTGTGGCACGCTCGTGAGGTGCAGACCAGCCCCGCGCCCCGCGTCGTCGTGGTCGGTGCCGGGATGGCCGGCCTCACCGCCGCGCGCGACCTCCGCGCCGCCGGCTGGGACGTCCTGGTCGTCGACCAGCGGGCGTACGCCGGCGGCACCGTGCGCCGCACCGAGGTCGCCGGGGTCACCGTCGACGTCGGTGCCGAGGCGATGCTCAACCGGCGCCCCGAGGGCGTCGACCTGGCCCGCGAGGTCGGCCTCGAGCTCACCCACCCTGCCGTCGCGGCGTCCCGGATCTGGACCCGCGGCGCGCTCCGACCGCTGCCGCGCAGCCTGATGGGGGTCCCCCTCGACCTCGACCAGCTGGCCGCCTCCGGCGTGCTGTCGGAGGAGGGCCTGGCCCGCGTGCGACGCGAGCCGACGCTGGGCCCCCGCACCTACGACGAGGACGTCTCGGTGGGCGACCTCGTCGACGAGCGCTTCGGCCCCGAGGTCACCGACCGCCTCGTCGAGCCCCTGCTCGGGGGCGTCTACGCCGGGCAGGCGCGGCGGATCTCGGCGCGCGCCGCTGTCCCGCAGCTGCTCGCGCACGCCGCGCGCGGCTCGGTGCTGGAGCAGGCCGCGGCCATCCCGACCACCTACGACCTGCCGGTGTTCGCGGGCCTGGCCGGGGGCATGGGCCGCCTGCCCGAGACGCTGCTGGCCGCGCTGCGCGCCGACGGCGTCGAGGTCCGGCTGGGCACCACCGTGCGGGGGCTGCGTCGCACGGCCGACGGGTTCGCGCTGGTCACCGGCTCGGCGGCCGACCCCGAGGAGGTCCACGCCGACCGGGTCGTCCTGGCCACGCCGGCCGCCCCGAGCGGCCGGCTGCTCGGCGACGTCGCCCCGGCGGCCGCCGCCGAGCTCGCGGCCGTCGAGACCGCGTCCGTCGCGGTGGTCACCCTGGCGCTCCGCGTCGCCGACGCCGGCCTGCTCGGCGGCCTGGGTTCCGGCTTCCTGGTCCCGCCGGTCGAGCGCCGCCGGATCAAGGCCGCGACGTTCTCGTTCGCCAAGTGGGACTGGGTGCGCGAGGCCGGTGCGGTCGACGACCTGCTGCTGCTGCGCACCTCGCTCGGCCGGGCGGGGGAGGAGCGCACCCTGCAGTCCGAGGACGCCGAGCTGGTCGCGGCGTCCCTGGCCGACCTGGCCGCCGCCACCGGCGTGACCGCGCGGCCCGTCGACACCCACGTCCAGCGCTGGGGCGGGGGCTTCCCGCAGTACGCCGTGGGCCACCGCGAGCGGGTGGCGCGGGTGCGCGCGGCGGTGGAGCAGGTGCCCGGGCTGGCGGTCTGCGGCGCGACGTACGACGGTGTCGGCATCCCCGCGGTGGTGGGCTCGGCCCACGCGGCCGCGGCCCGTGTGGGTCCTGCCCCTGTGCGCGGCACAATGGGGGCATGAGCGACACCGAGCAGTCCCCGACCGAGCAGTCCAACGCGGCACGGCTCCGGGAGATCAACGCCAGCGTCCGCTACACCATGTGGTCGGTCTTCCGCCTCGACACGGTGCTCGGCGAGGACGCCGACCGCGCCGCCGAGGGCGCCGAGGTCGAGAAGCTCTTCGCCGAGCTGGCCGAGGCCGATGTGGTCGTGCGCGGCGTCTACGACGTCAGCGGCCTGCGCGCCGACGCCGACGTGATGGTCTGGTGGCACGCCGCCGACAGCGAGGACCTGCAGGCGGCCTACCACCGCTTCCGCCGCACCTCCTTCGGCCGCCGCCTCGCGCCGGTCTGGTCGCAGATGGCGCTGCACCGCCCCGCGGAGTTCAACAAGAGCCACGTCCCGGCGTTCATGGGCGACGAGGAGCCCAAGGCCCACGTCTGCGTCTACCCGTTCGTCCGCTCGTACGAGTGGTACCTGCTGCCCGACGAGGAGCGCCGCGACCTGCTGCGCGAGCACGGCCAGATGGCGCGGCCCTACCCCGACGTACGGGCCAACACCGTCGCCTCGTTCGCGCTCGGCGACTACGAGTGGATGCTGGCCTTCGAGGCCGACCAGCTGTTCCGGATCGTCGACCTGATGCGCGACCTCCGCGCCTCCGGCGCCCGGCGCCACGTGCGCGAGGAGGTCCCGTTCTACACGGGGTCCCTGGTGCCGGTGGCCGACCTGGTCGACCGCCTTCCCTGACCGTGGCGACGCGGAGCGTGGCCGCGAAGATGGGCGTGCGCGCCGGCTGGCACACGCACCTCGAGGGCGCCCCCGCGGCCACGGTCGCGTCGATGGACCTGCCGGAGCTCGACCTGGTCGGCGCGCTGCCGCCCGACCCGGCCGGCGACCTCGACTACGTGCACCTGTTCGTGCTGTCCCAGGAGCAGCTGCGCACCCGGTTCGCGGCCCTGGTGCCGCACGTCGCGCCCGGCGGGAAGCTGTGGGTGTCGTGGCCCAAGGGCCGGGGCCTCGGGTCGGACCTCACGCTGCCGACCGTGATCGCGATCGGCTACGACGCCGGCATGGTCGAGTCGACCTGTCTCAGCGTCGACGCCACGTGGTCGGGCCTGCGGTTCACGCACCCGCGGCCGGGTCAGGTGTACGCCAACAGCTTCGGCACCCTGCCCGGCCGGCGGGACTGATCACTGCTGGTCGGCAGGCTCCATCGTGAGCGCGATCGAGTTGATGCAGTAGCGGTCGCCGGTGGGCGTGCCGTACCCGTCGGGGAAGACGTGGCCGAGGTGCGAGCCGCAGCTC
This sequence comes from Propionibacteriales bacterium, assembly GCA_038256225.1. Lineage (GTDB taxonomy): Bacteria > Actinomycetota > Actinomycetes > Propionibacteriales > Nocardioidaceae > Nocardioides. The sequence goes on from JBBSKO010000056.1 coordinate 8,771, forward strand.
GCGCACCGGACCTCCGTGCGCTTCATCCCGCCGCTGCTGTCGTCGAGGTACTCGATGGTGTCGCTCACCGGCTGGTAGAACGACGGCCACCCGCACCCGGAGTGGAACTTGGTGTCGCTCTCGAACAGCTTCGCCTGGCACGCCTTGCAGCGGTAGACGCCGGTGGTCTCGATGTCGGTGTACTCCCCGACGAACGCGCGCTCGGTGCCGGCCTTGCGCAGCACCTGGTACTCCTCCGGCGAGAGCTCTGCGCGCCACTGCTCGTCGGTCTTCTCCACGTCGTATGCCATGGCCCCAGGATAGTCCGCTCGGGGTCAGAAGCCCGTCGAGCAGTACGGCGCCGGACCGCCGTCGGCGAGCGCGGCGAGGCGTCGTACGGCGTCCGTCGTGCCGGGCAGCCGGCCCGCGGCCTGCAACGTCGCGACGGCGACCCCGCCGAGGTAGAGCGAGCCGAGGGTGTCGGCCGTCATCCGCACCCCGGCCGGGTCCTCGGTGCGGGTGACGCGGGCGACGCCGTCCTCGACCGCGAGCCGCCAGCGACCGGACGCGTGGCCCAGCGGGTCCTCGACCTCCAGGACGACGTCGCCGTCGGCGTACCAGGGGCGCGCCTCGAGGGCCGCGACGACGTCGAGGACCCGGACCCAGAGCATGTCGGAGGTCCCGGTGGTCCGGACCGCGCGTGGCTCGACCAGGGCCCACGGCAGGGCGTCGTCCACGGGCAGCCGCGCGAAGCGGAGGAGGCGGACCAGGTCCATCTCGGACAGGAACCGCCACAGCCGCAGCCGGACACCGGGGTCGGGGGCCAGCAGGTCGACGACCTCCAGTGCGTGGACGCCGTCGACCTTGCCCAGCGGCCGGTAGAGCGCGTAGCCGTCCGGCTCCCCGGTGGCGTCCACGTGCACCACGGCGCGCAGCTTGTGGTCAGGTCCGTCCTCACCGGGGTGGAAGGACCCGCTGAGCATCGGCTCGTAGAACTGGGGGCGCTCGACCGAGCCCCGGGTGCACGCGTGGTGGGCGGCGAAGACCTGCCGCACGGCGGGCCAGGCGTCGGCCGGCTCGACCACCGCGAACCGCCCCGGGTCGTCGCCGAGAGCGGCGGCGACGTCGGCGCGCAGCGCGAACCGGGGGCCGGTGTCGACGTCGACCTGCTGCAGCGTGGTGGCGCAGCCGAACCCGAACCGGCCGTAGATCGATCCCTCGGACACCGTCAGCGCGGCCAGCGGCAGCCCGCGGGAGGCGGCGTCGGCGAGGTCCTGCGTCATCAGCCGCCGGGTCAGCCCGCGGCGGCGGGCGGCGGGGGACACGGTGACGTCCGTGATCATGTGCAGACCCAGGGTCCGCCCGCCGCCGACGTCGAGGGTCTTGTCGAACGAGGTGAACGTGGCCACCGGGATCGTGCTGGTGGCGGTGCCCGGGCCCAGGGCGGGGGCAGCCTCCCAGACCCCGCGCAGCACCGCCCGGTCGGCGACCAGGTGCTCGGCCCAGCGGCGGTGCCGCTCGTCGCCGCCGCGGCCCTCGAGGAAGGCCCGCGCGACGGCCTCGCCGAACCCGCGGACGCGGGGCAGCGGCACCCCCTGGTCGTCGGTGAGGTCGTCCGGGCCGAGCGTCTCGGCGACGAGGTCGGGGGTCAGGTCGGGGTGCTGGTCCACCCGGAGAGCCTAGGGTCGGGCCATGGCGAAGGTGGCGGCGGCCGAGGTCGAGGCGGGCGGGCGGACGGTGCGCGTCTCCAGCCCGGACCGGGTGGTCTACGAGGCGACGGACCACACGCCCGAGGTGACCAAGCTGAGGGTGGCGCAGTACGTCGCCTCCGTCGACGACGGGCTGATGCGGGCGCTGCGCGGGCGGCCGACCGCGCTGGAGCGCTGGCCCTCGGGCGTACGCCCGGGCATGCGGCTGGCGACCGGCCCGCAGGACAGCAAGGCCGATGCGTTCTACCAGAAGCGGGTGCCCCGGGGGGCGCCCGACTACCTCGAGACGACGACGGTGACGTTCCCGTCGGGTCGCACGGCCGACGTGATCTGCCCGACCGAGATCGCGGTGCCCGTCTGGTGCGCGCACATGGGCACGCTGACCTTCCACCCGTGGCCGGTGCGTCGGGACGACGTCGACCACCCCGACGAGCTGCGGATCGACCTCGACCCGCAGCCGGGCACCACCTTCACCGACGCGGCCCGGGTCGCGGGCGTGGCCCGCGAGCTCCTCGAGGAGCTCGGCCTGGTCGGCTGGCCGAAGACGTCGGGCAACCGCGGCGTGCACGTCTACGTCCGGATCCGTCCCGAGTGGGACTTCGTCGACGTCCGGCACGCCGCGATCGGATTCGGCCGCGAGCTGGAGCGCCGCGACGAGCAGGTCACCACCGCGTGGTGGAAGGAGGAGCGCGGCGAGCGGATCTTCGTCGACTACAACCAGAACTGCCGGGACCGGACCATCGCCTCGGCCTACTCGCTGCGCCCGCTGCCGGGCGCACCGGTCTCGACCCCGATGACCTGGGACGAGCTGGCGACCACGACCGACCCCAGGATCTGGAACCTGCACACCGTGCCGGACCGGCTCGCCGACGGCGACCCGTGGGCCGGCATCGACGACGCCCCCGGGTCGATCGAGCCGCTGCTCGCGCTCTACGAGGAGTCGGGCCTGGGCGAGATGCCCTACCCGCCGGACCACCCGAAGATGCCGGGGGAGCCGCCGCGCGTGCAGCCGAGCCGCAAGGTCGCGGCCCACTGGGACGAGTGAGC
>JBBSKO010000057.1:0-11493 GCA_038256225.1 Propionibacteriales bacterium
CAGCGCCCCGGTCTCCGGGCTGAGCACGATCCGCCGCAGCTCGGCCCCGACCGGGGTGTCGCCGGGCTCGAAGGTGGGCCGGACGACGTACCCCTGCTCGCGCAGCCAGGTGGTGAGCAGCCGCGACTGCGTCGACTTGCCGGACCCCTCGCCGCCCTCGAAGCAGACGAGGACGCCGCGCTCGGTCCACCGCCCGGGCCAGGTCGCTGTGCTCACGCCCCAGAACCTACGGGGCGGTGCCGACGGTCGTCCGGAGCGGGCGGTCGTCCGGTGGGTGGCGGGCGCCGGCGGTGGGGTGGCGGCGGTGGGGTGGCGTACCGGGTGGGCGTGTCCCGGGGTCCGCGCGCCTTGCACGGCGCGCGCAGTCGGGGAATCCCCGCCCGGGCGGGGATTCCTGGGGCCGGTGGGGCCGGTGGGACGGGTCCGCACCCCCGGCCGGCCGCATCAGGCCTTCTTCGTCGCAGCCTTCGTCGTCTTCTTGGTGGTCGTCTTCTTGGCGGTGGTCTTCGCCGCCGTCTTCTTGGCAGCCGTCTTCTTGGCCGCCGTCTTCTTCGCGGTGGTCTTCTTGGCCGGGGCCTTCTTCGCGCCCTTCTTGGCCGTCTTCGCCGGACCCTTGGCGCGGCGCTCGGCCAGCAGGTCGGCGGCGCGCTCGATGGTCACCTTCTCCACCGAGTCCTCCTTGCGGAGGGTGGCGTTGTACTCGCCGTCGGTGACGTACTCACCGAAGCGGCCGGCCTTGACCACCACCGGGAAGCCCGAGACCGGGTCCGGGCCGAGCTCCTTGAGCGGCGGGGCGGCGGCGGCGCGGCCACGCTGCTTGGGCTGGGTGTAGATCGCCAGCGCCTCGTCGAGACCGATCGTCAGCAGCTGGTCCTCCGAGGTCAGCGAGCGCGAGTCGGTGCCCTTCTTCAGGTACGGCCCGTAGCGGCCGTTCTGGGCGGTGATCTCGTCGCCCGACTCCGGGTCGGCGCCGACCACGCGGGGCAGCGAGAGCAGCGTGACCGCGTCGTCGAGGGTGATCGTGTCCAGCGACATCGACTTGAACAGCGAGCCGGTGCGCGGCTTGGCCGACTTGGCCGCGTCCTCCGGCAGCTGCTCGGTGACGTACGGGCCGTACCGACCGTTCTTGGCCACCACCGCGAGCCCGGTCTCCGGGTGCGCGCCCAGGGGGATCTCCTCGCCGGCCGGGCTGGCGAACAGCTCGGCGGCCTTCTCCAGGGTCAGCTCGTCGGGGGGCAGGTCGTCGGGCACGTTGGCCCGCTTGGCCAGCGCGTTGCCCTCGTCGTCGGGGCCCTCGAGGTACGGCCCGTAGCGACCGACCCGCAGGTTGATCCCGGACTCCGGGCCGCCGATCGGGAAGGTCGCCAGCTCGCGGGCGTCGATGTCGCCGAGCTCGTCGACCAGCCGCTTGAGGCCGGTGACCTCGCCGGCGCCGTAGTAGAACTCCGCCAGCTCGGTGCTGCGGTCCTTGCGGCCGCCGGCGATGTCGTCGAGGACGTCCTCCATCGCGGCGGTGAACTCGTAGGAGACCTGGCGCGGGAAGTGCTCCTCCAGCAGCCGGGTGACCGAGAAGGCCAGCCACGCCGGGACCAGCGCGGTGCCCTTCTTGTAGACGTAGCCGCGGTCGACGATCGTCTTCATGATCGAGGCGTAGGTCGAGGGGCGACCGATCTCGCGCTCCTCGAGCTCCTTGACCAGGGTGGCCTCGGTGTAGCGGGCCGGCGGCTTGGTCTCGTGGCCGTCGGCGCTGAGCGAGGCCGCCGAGACGGCGTCACCCTGCTCGAGCGCGGGCAGCCTGCTCTCCTGGTCGTCGGAGGCAGCGCCGTGGTCGGTGCCCTCGACGTAGGCCTTGAGGAAGCCGTGGAAGCTGATCACGCGGCCGCTGGCCGAGAAGACGACGTCCTCGCCGGTCGAGGCGGCGCCCCCGAGGCGGATCGTCACGCTCTGCCCGGTCGCGTCGCGCATCTGCGAGGCGACGGTCCGCATCCAGATCAGCTCGTAGAGCCGGAACTGCTCGCCGGTCAGCCCGGTCTGGGCCGGGGTCCGGAAGGTGTCGCCGGCGGGGCGGATCGCCTCGTGCGCCTCCTGGGCGTTCTTGACCTTGGAGGCGTAGACGCGCGGGGCGTCGGGGACGTACTCGGCGCCGTAGAGCTCCCGCACCTGCGCGCGGGCCGCGTCCACGGCCGCGCTGGACAGGGTCGTGGAGTCGGTCCGCATGTAGGTGATGTGGCCGTTCTCGTACAGCCGCTGCGCCACCGACATCGTCACCGAGGCGCCCATCCCGAGCTTGCGGCTGGCCTCCTGCTGCAGCGTGGTGGTGCGGAACGGCGCGTACGGGGACCGGCGGTAGGGCTTGGCCTCGACCGAGCGGACGTCGTAGGACGAGTCGGCCAGCCCGGAGACCAGCGCCTCGGCGCGGCTGCGGTCGAGGTGGACGACCTTGCCCTGGGCCGAGGATTTCAACAGCCCGTCGGGGCCGAAGTCGGAGCCACGGGCGACGCGGGCGCCGTCGACGGAGTGCACCCGGGCGCCGAACATCCGCTGGTCGTGCTTGCTGCCGGCGTCGAAGGTGCCCTCGAGGTCCCAGTACGAGGCGATCTTGAACTTGATCCGCTCGCGCTCGCGGTCGACGACCAGACGGGTGGCCACGGACTGCACGCGCCCCGCGGAGAGGCCGGACATGACCTTCTTCCACAGCACCGGGCTGACCTCGTAGCCGTAGAGGCGGTCGAGGATGCGCCGCGTCTCCTGGGCCTCGACGAGGTCGTCGTTGATGGTGCGCGGGTTGGCCACGGCGGCCTGGATCGCGGGCTTGGTGATCTCGTGGAAGACCATCCGGTGCACCGGGACGCCCTTCTTGGGCTTCAGCTCGTCGAGCAGGTGCCACGCGATGGCCTCGCCCTCGCGGTCCTCGTCCGTGGCGAGGTAGAGCTCGTCGGCGTCCTTCAGCAGCTTCTTCAGCTTGGCGATGTGCTGCTTCTTGTCGCGCGGCACCACGTAGTACGGCGTGAACTCGTTGTCCACGTCGATCGCCAGCCGGCCCCACGGCTTGTCCTTGATCTCGGCCGGGGTGTCCGCGGCCGACATCGGCAGGTCACGGATGTGACCGATGGAGGACTCGACGACGTAGCCGTCGCCGAGGAAGCCGCCGATGTTGCGGGCCTTGGCCGGCGACTCGACGATGACCAGCTTGTGGGACACGGGGGCGTCATTCCTTCGCGGAGGGGGTGGGCACCGCATACCGGCACCCGGCGGTCACGGTAGCGCGTGGTGGCCAGCCCGCCCGCCGTCCGCCGTCGCGGCGCCGCTCCCGGGGCTCAGGTCAGGAAGCCCTCGGCCACCAGGTCGGCCACGACCGGCAGGTACCGCGTGCGCAGGTCCTCGGGCGCGCGGTGGGTCAGCACGGCCAGCGCGTCGAGGACCTGGCCGACGCTGAGGTCGCCGTCGCAGGCGCCCACCAGCGCGGCCTCGACGGTGTCGACCTGCCGGGCGCGGCGGAAGCCGAGCTGCTGGCGCAGCACGATGGTCTCGGGGTCCTCCGCCCCGGGAGCACCGGCCGTCTCCTGGCGTACGTCGGCCCGCGCCACCAGGTGGTCGTCGGGGCCGACCGGGCGACGCACGGCGGCTCCCCAGGACGCGATCGCCGGCGCGATCGGCTGCTCGAGGTCGAAGGGCCAGTCGAGCAGGGTGTGCACGCCGCCGCCCGCGCCGGGGCCGGCGGACGTGGCGTCGTCGGGGCGGCGGTGCAGGTTGACCCACCCGAAGCCGACGCCCTCGACGCCCTGCTCGTCGAACCAGGAGAGCCAGGTGTCGTAGCGACGGCGGTAGGCCGCGGCCGAGGCCGGGTCGCCGCCGCTGGTGGCCGGGTGGGCGCCCTCGTCCTTGAGCCACAGCTCGACGTAGGCGGCCGGGTCAAGCACCTCGCGCTGCACCACCAGCGCGTCGCAGCCGGGGTCGAGCCAGCCGCCGAGGCGCTCGTCCCACGTCCGGTCGCGGGTGACGACCCAGTTGGCCAGCACCTGGCACCAGCCGTCGGGGGCGAGGTGGGCGGGCGCGGCCCGGACGATGTCCTCCACCACGCGGTCGCCGGGCAGCCCGGAGTCGCGGTAGACCAGCCGCTCGCCGGCGGTCCCTGAGGAGGCGAAGGATGAGCCGTCTCGAAGGGTGGCGGGGGAGATCACGAACGGCGGGTTGGTGGCCACGAGGTCGAAGCGCTCGCCGGCCACCGGCTCGAAGTAGGACCCGTCGCGGACCTCGACGGTGTCCTCGACGTCGTTCAGGGCGGCGTTGAACCGGGCGATCCGCAGCGCCCGGCGGTTGACGTCGGTGGCCACGACCCGGCGGCTGTGCCGGGCCAGGTGGAGCGCTTGGACCCCGCAGCCGGTGCCGAGGTCGAGCGCGCTGCCGACCTCCTCGCGCAGCGTCAGCTGGGCCAGCGAGGTGGAGGCGGCGCTGATCCCGAGCACGTGGTCCGCGCCGACCCGCTGGGCCAGCCCGTCCAGCCCCGGGGTGAGGTCGCTGACCACCCAGAACGCGTCGTCCTCGGAGGCGTACGGCCGCACGTCGAGCCGGGCGGCGACCTCGCCGACGGACTGCTCGAGCACGCCCTCCACCGCGAGCCGGTCGACCAGGCCCGGCAGCGCGGCCTCTGCGGCGTCGGTGGTCACCGCGGTCTGCAGCAGGAACAGCCGCACCAGCGTCTCGGCCGGCGACCCGCCCCGGGTGGCCATCAGCCCCGGCGTGGTCTCGTTGCGGCCCAGCGCGGCGTGCGCGAGCGGGCCGAGCAGGTCGGCGACGGTCTCGTAGTCGAAGTCGGCGTCGAGCAGGGCCTCGCGCAGGCGGTGCGGCAGGTCGGTCACCCGTGCATCCTGCCCGACCTCGGCGCCGCGGCTCAGGGGCGGCGGTGGTGGTAGTCGCCGGTGGACCAGGTCCCGGCGCGCCAGGCCTCGGCCACCCCGCGGTAGACGCCGTGGCGCAGCTCGTCGGCCCACCCGTCGTACGCCGGCATCGCGACCGCGCGGGCGTGGGCCAGCTCGGCCTCGACGTCGTAGGGCACCCGGACGAAGGAGACGCCCCACGGCGCGGGCTCCTCGCCGTCGACGACGCCCTCGAGGACGACGTAGACCGGCACGGGGTCGTAGACGCAGTTGCCGACGCTCCCGGCGTTGACCAGGGTCCGGCCGAACTGGGTCTCGAAGAAGGGGTCGTGGCTGTCGCCGTACACGACGACGTCGGGGTCGGGGACCTCGCCGACCGCCGACCGCGTCGCGTCGGTGGCGGCGAACTGGCCGAGGAACTCCTCGCCGTCGTGGTCGTAGCGGACCCGGCGGTGGACGCTGCGCGCCGAGGCGTGCATCAGCCGGACCCGCCGCCCGCTCAGCAGCACGTCGTGGCAGAACGGCTGCGCCCGCAGCCACTCCCCCTGCCCCGGTCCGAGCTGGGCCAGCCACCAGGCCAGCGCCTCGTCGTCGTAGTTCCGGGCGGGATCGGGCAGGAAGTCGTCCCAGTTGCCCAGGACGCTGACCTCGCAGCGCTCCCGGGTCAGGTCTACGACCTCCCGCCCGCGCGGGCCCTTGCCGACGTGGTCGCCGAGGTTGAGCACCCGGGTGATCCCGCGGGCGTCGACGTCTGCCAGCACAGCCTCGAAGGCACCCAGGTTGCCGTGCACGTCGGACACGACCGCGATCCGCTCCAGCCCGCTCACACCTCGGAGCATGCCACCGCCACGGCCACCGCCACGGCCACCGCCGCCGGGTGGCGGCCGGCTACGGGGTGCTGAGCGGCTGGGTGGGTGACGGGTCGCCGGAGCCGGTGGCCGGCGGCGGGGGCGGCGGGGAGGACGGACCGGTGTCGTCGCCGATCACCGTCGACCGGCGCTTGGACAGCACCACCGCCACCACGATCCCGGCCGCGGCGAGCACCCCGATCGCGATCGAGGCGCCGCGGTTGGCGTCCTCGCCGAGGGTCAGCGACACCACGGCGCCCACGATCAGCAGCGAGACCAGGTTCATCACCTTCAGCAGCGGGTTGATCGCGGGGCCCGCGGTGTCCTTGAACGGGTCGCCCACGGTGTCGCCGATGATGGTCGCCTCGTGGGCCGCGGAGCCCTTGCCGCCGTGGTGGCCGTCCTCGACCAGCTTCTTGGCGTTGTCCCAGGCCCCGCCCGCGTTGGCGAGGAAGACCGCCATCAGGGTGCCGGAGGCGATCGCGCCGGCCAGGAAGCCCGCGAGCGGCCCGACCCCCAGGCCGAAGCCGACCGCGATCGGGGCGAGGATGGCCAGGATGCCGGGCGTGGCCAGCTCGCGCAGCGAGTCGCGGGTGACGATGTCGACCACGCGCCCGTACTCCGGGCGACCGGTGCCCTCCATGATCCCGGGGATCTCGCGGAACTGCCGTCGCACCTCCATCACCACGGCGCCGGCGGCCCGGCCGACGGCGTTGATGGCCAGGCCGGAGAAGAGGAAGACGACCGAGACGCCGAGCAGCATCCCGACCAGGACGTCGGGGCTGAAGACGAAGAAGGTCAGCACGTCGTCCTCGGCCGGGACGATGTCGGCCAGCGACTCCAGCACGGTGCCGATGTAGGAGCCGAAGAGCGCCGAGGCCGCCAGCACCGCCGTGGCGATGGCGATGCCCTTGGTGATCGCCTTGGTGGTGTTGCCGACGGCGTCGAGCTCGGTGAGGATCTGGGCGCCCTCGGGGCTGACGTCACCGGACATCTCGGCGATGCCCTGGGCGTTGTCGGAGACCGGGCCGAAGGTGTCCATCGCCACGATCACCCCGACCGTGGTCAGCAGCCCGCAACCGGCCAGCGCGACCGCGAAGAGCGCGATCGACAGCGAGCCGCCACCCAGCAGGAACGCGCCGTACACGGCCGCCCCGATCACCAGCGTGGTGTAGACCGCCGACTCGAAGCCGACCGAGAGCCCGGAGAGGATGACGGTGGCCGGGCCGGTGATGGAGGTCCGCCCGACGTCCTTGACGGGCTTGAAGTCGGTGCCGGTGAAGTAGCCGGTCAGGGCCAGGATCACCGCGGCCAGCACGATCCCGATCAGCACCGCGGCCGAGGCGATGAGGGCCGGGTTCCCGGTCGGGGCGCTGAACCCGTCGAGCAGGTCCAGGGGGCTGGTCTCGGCACCGTCGAGCTCGGCGAACGTGGTCGGGAGGTAGAGGAAGGACAGCACGACCGAGGCGACCGCGGCGATCCCCGCGGAGAGGTAGAAGGCCCGGTTGATGGTGGTGAGGCCGTTCTCGCCGGGCCGCGGCTTGCACAGGTACACCCCGGCGACCGCGGTGAGCGCGCCGATGCCGGGGATCAGCAGCGGGTAGACCAGGCCGGCGTTGCCGAAGGCCTGCGAGCCGAGGATCAGCGCGGCGACCAGCGTGACGGCGTAGGACTCGAAGAGGTCGGCGGCCATGCCGGCGCAGTCGCCCACGTTGTCGCCCACGTTGTCGGCGATGGTCGCGGCGTTGCGGGGGTCGTCCTCGGGGATGTTGTTCTCGACCTTGCCGACGAGGTCGGCGCCGACGTCGGCGGCCTTGGTGAAGATGCCGCCGCCCACCCGCATGAACATCGCCAGCAGGGCCGCGCCGAAGCCGAAGCCCTCGAGCACGTCGGGCGCCGAGTCCTGGAAGAGCAGCACGACGAGCGAGGCGCCGAGCAGGCCGAGGCCGACGGTGCCCATCCCCACGAAGGCGCCGGTACGGAACCCGATGTGCATCGCCGGGTCCCGGCCCTCGTCCTGGGCCGCGGCCGCCACCCGCAGGTTGGCGCGCACCGCCAGGGACATGCCGAGGTAGCCGATCGCGGCGGAGAACCCCGCGCCGACCAGGAAGAACACCGAGCGGAAGATCCGCACGACCGTGTCGTCGGCGGGCAGGAAGAGCAGCAGCACGAACGCGATCGCGGCGAACACCGCCAGGGTGCGGAACTGACGCTGCAGGTAGGCGTTGGCGCCCTCCTGCACCGCCTGGGCGATGGCTCGCATGCCTTCGGTGCCCTCGGGCGCCCGCAGCACCTCCTGGCGGAACATCCACGCCATCGCGAGCGCGCCGCAGGAGATCAGCAGGACCAGCAGGACCCAGACCAGGTTGCCGCCGGAGACCTCCACGACGGCGGGGTGGACAGCGCGCATGCTTCCTCCTGCTGACAGGCATGAGGACCCCGGTCGTGTGACCCGGGTCACGTCAAGCGGGAGTGTACGCAGGGTCCGGGGCGCGCGTCATCGGCCGCGCGTCCTGCGGCGCGGCGGATCGTCCGTCCGGGGACGGCGGGGGGGGTGGCTCAGCCGGCGGAGAGCGCCTGGTCGGCGTCGTCGTGGATGACGAACACCTTGGCCAGGCCGGTGATCCGGAAGATCTTCAGCAGCCGGTCCTGGTGGCAGACCAGCTCCAGCGAGCCGTCGTGGGCGCGGACCTTCTTCAGCCCGCCGACCAGCACGCCCAGCCCGGTGGAGTCGAGGAACTCGACGCCCCGCATGTCGACCACGAGGTGGTAGTGCCCGGAGGCGACCAGGTCGGAGATGGTGTCGCGGAGCTTGGGCGCGGTGTAGACGTCGATCTCGCCGCCGACCACGACGACGGTGCGGCTGCCGACGTCGCGCGTCTCGAGGCTGAGGTCCACGGTGCTTCCTCCGGTCGATCCCGCCGGGACGGCGGCGCCACGGGTCGCGGCAGCCTTATGAAACCACGGCTCCCCGGGCCTCGTCGCGCCCGACGCGGCAGGTGGGCGGCAGGTGGGCGGCCGGCGGGCGGGCGTCGGAGGCCTGCCGAGCGGCCGGTGGCCGGGCGTCGGACGGCGCGGTGCCGGGCCGTGTCGGCGCCCCTTGGCACACTGGCGAGGTGTCCGTGCCCCCGCCCCAGCCCGCCGCGACCGTGGCCCCGCCGCGCGGTCGCGCGGCCCTGGACCGGCTGGTGGCGCTCCCGGGTCGCGCGGAGCGGCTGACCCACCTGGAGACGCTGGCCCCCCGCGCGGCGCGCCACGCGGCGTGGCCGGCCTGGGCGCCGGCGGAGGTCGTGACGGCCTTCACGGCGCGCGGCGTGACCACGCCCTGGGCGCACCAGGTGGCCGCGGCCGAGACCGCCCACCAGGGCGGCCACGTCGTGCTCTCGACCGGCACGGCCTCGGGCAAGTCGCTCGCCTACCAGCTGCCGGCGCTCTCCGACGTGCTCGCCGCCCGCGGCCCGCGGCTGCAGCGCGGCGCCACCGTGCTCTACCTCGCCCCCACCAAGGCGCTGGCCCAGGACCAGCTCGCCGCCCTGGACTCCCTGGCCCTCGGCGTCCGGGTGACCACGCACGACGGCGACAGCCCCCAGGAGCAGCGCGACTGGGCACGCGACCACGCCGAGTACGTCCTGACCAACCCCGACATGCTGCACCGCTCGCTGCTGCCCGGGCACGAGCGGTGGGCGCGCTTCCTCGGGGCCCTGCGCTACGTCGTGGTCGACGAGTGCCACCACTACCGCGGCGTCTTCGGGGCCCACGTGGCCCAGGTGCTCCGCCGGCTGCGCCGCCTCTGCGCCCGCTACGGCGCCTCCCCCACGTTCGTGCTGGCCTCGGCCACGGTCGCCGAGCCGGAGGTGGCGGCGCGCCGGCTGACCGGGCTCCCGGTCACGGCCGTGACCGACGACGCCTCGCCGCGCGGCGAGGTGTCGTTGGCCCTGTGGGAGCCGCCGCTGACCCCCGGCGGCGGCGAGAACGGCGCCCCCGTACGCCGGGCGGCCTCCTCCGAGGTCGCCGACCTGCTGACCGACCTCGTCCTCGACGACGTGCGCACGCTGGCGTTCGTGCGCTCCCGGCGCGGCGTCGAGCACGTCGCGATGACCACGGCGGGCCTGCTCGCGGAGGTCGACCCCTCGCTGTCGCGCACGGTGGCGGCCTACCGCGGGGGCTACCTGCCCGAGGAGCGCCGCGAGATCGAGCAGGCGCTGCGCCGCGGCGACCTCCGCGGCCTGGCGGCGACCAACGCCCTCGAGCTCGGCATCGACGTCAGCGGCCTCGACGCCGTGCTGATGGCCGGGTTCCCCGGCACCCGCGCCGCGCTCTGGCAGCAGCTCGGCCGCGCCGGGCGCGGCGGGCAGGGGTCGCTCGGGGTGCTGGTGGCCCGTGACGACCCGCTGGACACCTACCTGGTCCACCACCCCGAGGCCCTGCTGGGTCGTCCGGTCGAGGCGTCGGTCTTCGACCCCGACAACCCCCACGTGCTGGGCCCGCACCTCTGCGCGGCCGCCGCCGAGCTGCCGCTGACCACCGAGGACCTGCCGCTCTTCGGGTCGGCGACCGCCGACGTGCTGGCCCGCCTGGTGGACGCCGGTCTGCTGCGTCGCCGGCCGCGCGGCTGGTTCTGGACCGACCGCCGCCGCCCCAGCGACCTCGTCGACATCCGTTCCTCCGGCGGCGCCGCGGTCTCCCTGGTCGAGGCCGGCACCGGCCGGGTGGTCGGCACGGTCGACGGCGGCCGCGCGCACGGGGACGTCCACACGGGCGCGGTCTACGTCCACCGCGGGGAGACCTGGCACGTCGACGACCTCGACCTGGACGAGCACGTCGCCACGATGACCCGCACGCCGGTCGACTACTCGACCTCGGCGCGCGAGCTCACCGACATCACGATCGTCACCGAGCGCGAGCACCGGTGGTGGGGCCCGTGCCGGCTCTCGGTGGGCGAGGTCGACGTCGCCCACCAGGTCGTCGGCTTCCTGCGCCGCCGGGTCCCCGGTGGCGAGGTCCTGGGTGAGGAGCCGCTGGACCTGCCGGAGCGCCGGCTGCGCACCGCTGCGGTGTGGTGGACCGTCCCGGACGAGGTGCTGGCCGCGACCGGGCTCGCGGCCGTCGACCTGCCGGGCGCGGCCCACGCCGCCGAGCACTGCTCGATCGGTCTGCTCCCGCTGTTCGCGACCTGCGACCGGTGGGACATCGGGGGCGTGTCCACCGCCCGGCACCCCGACACGGGGCTGCTGACGGTGTTCGTCCACGACGGCCACCCGGGCGGGGCGGGCTTCGCCGAGCGGGGGTACGCCTCCGCCCGCGCCTGGCTGGGTGCGACCCGGGCCGCCATCGCCAACTGCGAGTGCACCGACGGCTGCCCGTCCTGCGTGCAGTCCCCCAAGTGCGGCAACCAGAACAACCCGCTCGACAAGGACGGCGCGGTCCTGCTGCTGGACGTGCTGCTGGCCGGCGCCACGACCGACTGAGGCCGGCGCCACGCGTCCGGCCCGGTCACGGGACCGTCGCGGTGGCGGGGCCCGCGCGTGCCTGTGCCGTCGGGTCCGCGGCCAGCCCGAGCCACCGCGGGCCGGCGACCCGGACCTCGAGCGTCAGCTCGCGCCCGGACGGGGTGCAGGACGTCAGGGTCGCGCCGTTGGCCGCCGCGACCGTGCCGGCCGCCGCGCACGGGTCCTCGCCCGTCCCCGCGGCCACCGCCCCGGCCAGGGCCGCGAGGTCGGCCGCCGCCTGGGCGCGGCGCAGGTCGACCACGACGGCGGCCACCACCG
>JBBSKO010000058.1:0-11337 GCA_038256225.1 Propionibacteriales bacterium
CCGGACCCCGCGACGAGGTGCTCGTCGGCCCAGGCCTGGGCGGCCAGCCCGGCGGCGTGCGGGGGCTGTGCCGGTGCGGTCAGCAGCGCGTCCGCCGCCGTCCCGTCCAGCCAGGAGGTGTGCACCTCGCCGGTGCGGAAGGCCTCGCTGGCGACGAGCCGCCGCAGGAAGCCGGTGTTGGTGACCACGCCGAGGACGCCGGAGTGGTCCAGCGCGGCCACCATGGCCGCCAGCGCGGAGCCGCGGTCGGCCCCGGTGGTAACGACCTTGGCGAGCATCGGGTCGTACGCCGTGCCGACCGTGCCACCCTGCTCGACGCCCCACTCGTGGCGGGCGCCGTCCGCGCGCAGCAGCCGGTGGACCCGGCCGGTCTGCGGGACGAACCCGGCGTACGGGTCCTCGGCGTAGACGCGGACCTCGACGGCGTGACCGGTGCAGGTGATCTCGTCCTGGGCCAGCGGCAGCGGGAGGCCCTGGGCGACGGTGAGCTGCCAGGCGACGAGGTCGACACCGGTGACCTCCTCGGTGACGGGGTGCTCGACCTGGAGGCGGGTGTTCATCTCCAGGAAGTAGGCGCCGGCGTCCGGCCCGTCGCCGTCGACGAGGAACTCGACGGTGCCGGCCCCGGTGTAGCCGACCTCCTGGCACAGCGCGACGGAGGAGTCGAGCAGGCGGCGGCGGACCGTCTCGTCGAGGTAGGGCGCGGGCGCCTCCTCGACCACCTTCTGGTGGCGCCGCTGCGCCGAGCAGTCCCGCTCGAAGAGGTGCACGACGTGGCCGTGCTCGTCGCCGACCACCTGGACCTCGACGTGGCGCCCGCGCTCCACGTAGGTCTCGACCAGCAACGTGTCGTCGCCGAAGGCCGAGCGCGCCTCGCGCCGGGCCCGCGCCACGGCGGCGTCGAGGTCGGCGGCGTCACGCACGACGTGCATGCCCTTGCCGCCGCCGCCGGCCGCGGCCTTGACCAGGACGGGGTAGGCGTCGGCCGGGACGTCGTCCTCGGGGTAGCGCGGCGTGACCGGCACGCCGGCACGCTCCGCGACGTCGCGGGCGTGGTCCTTGCGGCCCATCAGGTCGATCACCTCGGGCGTGGGCCCGATCCAGACCAGGCCCGCGTCGCGGACGGCGCGGGCGAAGCCGGCGTTCTCGGACAGGAACCCGTACCCGGGGTGCACCGCCTCGGCGCCGGACTCGGCGGCCGCGGCCAGGAGCCGCTCGACCGAGAGGTACGACTCCGCGGCCGGCGTCGGCCCGAGGCGGACGGCGGTGTCGGCCTCGGCGACGAACGGGGCGCGGGCGTCGGCGTCGGAGTAGACCGCAACGGTGCGCAGGCCGGCGGCGCGGCAGCCGCGGATGACGCGGCGTGCGATCTCGCCGCGGTTGGCGACGAGGACGGAGGTGAAGCGCTGCTGCGGGGGCGGGGTCATCGGGTCCTCACATCCGGAAGACGCCGAAGTGCGGCGTCTCCGGGATCGGGGCGCGGGCGGCGGCGGCGAGGCCGAGCCCGAGCACGCGGCGGGTGTCGACGGGGTCGATGACGCCGTCGTCCCAGAGACGGGCGGTCGAGTAGTAGGGCGAGCCCTGCTCCTCGTACTGGGCACGGACCGGGTCCTTGAAGGCCTCCTCCTCCTCGGCCGTCCACTCCCCGCCGCGGGCCTCGATCCCGTCGCGGCGCACGGTGGCCAGGACGGAGGCGGCCTGCTCGCCGCCCATCACCGAGATCCGGGCGTTGGGCCACATCCACAGGAAGCGGGGGTCGTAGGCACGTCCGCACATCCCGTAGTTGCCGGCGCCGTAGGAGCCGCCGATGACGACGGTCAGCTTGGGCACCACCGAGGAGGCCACGGCGGTGACCAGCTTGGCGCCGTCCTTGGCGATCCCGCCGTTCTCGTACTCGCGCCCGACCATGAAGCCGGCGATGTTCTGCACGAACAGCAGCGGGATGCCGCGCTGGTTGGCCAGCTCGACGAAGTGGGCGCCCTTGAGGGCCGACTCGCTGAACAGGATGCCGTTGTTGGCGACGATGGCGACCGGGTAGCCGTGGACGTGCGCGAACGCGCAGACCAGCGTCTCGCCGTAGAGCGGCTTGAACTCGTGCAGGCGTGAGCCGTCGACGACGCGGCGCAGCACCTCGCGGACGTCGTACGGCGTGCGCGGGTCGGTCGGGACGACGTCGTAGAGGCCCTCGGGGTCCTCGAGCGGCTCCTCGACCGGTTGCGGCGTGAGGTGCACCGTCCCGGGCCCGAGCGTCGAGACGATCGAGCGGACCAGGTCGAGGGCGTGGGCGTCGTCGTCGGCGAGGTGGTCGACCACCCCGGAGACCCGGGCGTGGACCTCGCCCCCGCCGAGCTCCTCGGCGGTGACGACCTCGCCGGTGGCCGCCTTCACCAGGGGCGGGCCGCCGAGGAAGATCGTGCCCTGGTCCTTGACGATCACGGTCTCGTCGCTCATCGCCGGGACGTAGGCGCCCCCGGCGGTGCAGGAGCCCATCACCGCCGCGACCTGGGCGATCCCGCGCGCCGACATCTGCGCCTGGTTGAAGAAGATCCGGCCGAAGTGCTCGCGGTCGGGGAAGACCTCGTCCTGCAGCGGCAGGAACGCGCCGCCGGAGTCGACGAGGTAGACGCAGGGCAGGTGGTTCTCCGCCGCGACGGCCTGCGCCCGCAGGTGCTTCTTGACCGTGACCGGGTAGTAGGTGCCGCCCTTGACGGTCGCGTCGTTGGCCACGACGACCACCTCGCGCCCGGCCACGCGACCGATCCCGGTGACGACGCCCGCGGCGGGGACCGCGTCGTCGTACATCCCGGTGGCCGCCAGCGGGCTGAGCTCGAGGAACGGGCTGCCAGGGTCGAGCAGCCGGTCGACCCGGTCGCGGGCGAGCAGCTTGCCGCGGGCCTCGTGCTTGGCGCGGGCGGCGTCGCCGCCGCCGCGCCGCACGATCTCGAGCCGCGCGTGCAGCTGCGCGGTCTGGGTACGCAGGTCGTCGGTCACGGTGCCAGGTTAGCGATCGTTAACCGCCGCGTCGAGACCCGGCTCACGCGTCCGCGGGATCCTCCCGCTCCGTCCCGGCGCCGCCCGCGGCCTGCGCGTCCCCGTCGCGCGGCGGCCGGGTGCGCATCGCGTACTCCCGCATGCCGACCATCGGCGACGGCTCCGCGATGCCCGGCCGGTCGATCCGCTCCTCGCGGAGCGCCTTCATCAACGCCGCCGCCATGAAGATCAGCACGATGCAGAACGGCAGGCCCGCGGCGATCGAGGCGGCCTGGAGCGCGGAGAGCGGGTCGGCCCCGCCGGCGGCGTTCGCCCCGGCGATCAGCAGCACGGAGGCCAGCGCCCCCTCGGTGACCGCCCAGAAGAGCCGCTGCTGCCACATGGGGTTCGGGTCCCCGCCGTTGGTGAGGATGTCGACCACCAGCGAGCCGGAGTCCGACGACGTGGCGAAGAACAGCACCACGACGAGCACCACCAGCACCGAGGCGAGGGTCGTGAGGACCTCCGGCGCGGGGAGCTGCTCGAAGAGCAGGAACAGGCTGCGCGGCGCGTCGTCGCCGGCCTGGTTCAACGCGTTCTCGGGGTCGGCGCGCAGGATCTGCAGCGCCGAGTCGCCGAACACCGTCAGCCAGACCATCGAGGCGCCCACGGGCGCGAACAGCGCGCCGGCCACGAAGGACCGGATCGTGCGGCCGTAGGAGATGCGGGCCAGGAACATCCCCACGAAGGGCGCCCAGGAGATCCACCAGCCCCAGTAGAAGAGGGTCCAGCCGTTCTGCCAGCCCTGGGCCTGCTCGCCGCCGTTGGGGAAGGTCTCCAGCCCGAGGCTCGGCAGCGTCTGGACGTAGGTGCCCATGTTGGCCGCCAGGGTGTTGACGAGGTCGCGGGTCGGGCCGAACACGAAGACGAAGAGCAGCAGGGCCAGGGCCAGCCAGAGGTTGGCCAGGGACAGGTTCCGGATGCCCTTGTCGACGCCGAGCATCACCGAGACGACCGCCACGGAGGTGATCGCCACGATGATCAGCACCTGCACCAGGGTGTTGTTGGGGATCCCGAAGAGCTCGTTCAGCCCGGCACCGACCTGGCGGCCCCCGATCCCCAGGGACGTGGCGAGCCCGAAGAGCGTCCCGAACACGGCCAGGATGTCGACCAGCGCCCCGGGCCAGCCGTAGATCCGGTCCCCGAGCAGGGAGTAGAAGGCCGACGCCGGACGCAGCGGCAGGCCGCGACGGAAGGAGAAGTAGGCCAGCGACGTGCCGAGCACGATGTAGATGGCCCAGGGGTGCAGACCCCAGTGGAACAGGGTGTAGTTCATCGCGTTGGCCGCGGCCTGGTCCGTGCCGGGGTCACCGGTGGGCGGGTTCAAGAAGTGGAAGACCGGTTCGCTGACCGCGTAGTAGACCAGGCCGATGCCCATCCCCGCGGTGAAGAGCATCGCGAACCACGACAGGTTGCTGTACTCGGGCACGGCGTCGTTGGGACCCAGCCTGATCGAGCCGTAGCGGCTCAGCATCAGGTAGATCACGAACACCACGAAGCCGCTGGCCCCGAAGATGTAGAGCCACTCGAAGTTGCTGGTGATGGAGGACAGCACGCTGTTGCTCACCGAGGCCACGCTCGGCGGCGACACGACGCCCCAGACGAGGAAGGCCAGCATCACCGCGGCCGAGCCGAGGAAGACGGGCGGGTTGGTGTGCTCCCTGAGGTAGGAACGCAAGGGGTCGGTCCAATCGATTCGGGGTCAGGATGTCGGGCACCGTTCGAAGGCGACCTCCACCGTAGGCGCACCGCCACCGGGGGGCCATCCCTGGGGAGGTAGACGTGCGGCGCCCGCGCCCTCCACCTAGCCTGTGGCCGTGACGACCAGCGCGGTGTCCCGCCGCGAGCAGATCCTCGACACCGCCGCCGCCCTCTTCGCGCGCCGTGGGTTCCACGGGGTGTCGGTCAGCGACATCGGCGCCGCCTGCGGCATCTCGGGGCCGGCGCTCTACAAGCACTTCCCGTCCAAGGACTCCGTGCTGGCCGAGATGCTGGTCTCGATCAGCGAGCGGCTCCTGGGGGACGGCGGCCGACGCGTCGCCGAGGCCACCGACCCGGTCGCGGGCCTCCGGGCCCTGATCGCCTTCCACGTCGACTTCGCGCTGGCCCACCCGGCGCTGATCGTGGTGCAGGACCGGGACTGGTCCTCGCTGCCCGACGACGCCCGCGAGCGCGTCCGCACGCTTCAGCGCTCGTACGTCGACCTGTGGGCGGCGCAGTGCCGCGCGGCCGACCCCGCGCTCGGCCCGGCGCCGGCCCGGGCCCGCGCGCACGCGGTGTTCGGCCTGATCAACTCCACCCCCCACAGCGCGGTGCTGCCGCCGGCCGACATGGCGGCCCTGCTCCGCGCGATGGCCGAGCGCGCGCTGGGCCTGGTGCCGGCGGGCTGACGCGGCGGCGCGCTGTCGTACGGGCGCAATGGCGTGGTTCCTGCAGGTTCATCGGCCGGAAATCGGTCGGAACGGCGCCATTGCGCAGTTACGACGTGTCGCCCCGGGCGTCGTCGGTGCCGCCGCGCGCGGCGGTCGGCAGCCGCTCGCGGTCCTGCTCGACGCGGTCGGCCAGCCGGGCGCCGCCGGGCAGGGCGCGGAGGACCGTGCGCGCCATCGCGTCGCGCCGCCCGGTGTGGGTGGGCAGGGCGGCGCGGGGGTTGACCAGGTCGCGGTAGCCCGCGACCGCCCACCCGGTCGCCGCGACCGCGTCGAAGATCCCGGCCGCGGCGCGACGGCGGGACGACGCCGCGAGCCCGAGCGCGCACAGGGCGTGCACCGCGTCCACCCAGACGCCCATCGCCAGGCCCTCCGGGCTGGGTCGCGCCCCGGACAGCACGGCCTGGGTGAGGTGGCGCGCCCCCAGCACCCGACCGGTCCAGATCATGGCGGGGTCGTCGTCGATCGAGATCGCGCGCAGCAGGGGTGTCGGGCCGGCCAGCATCACCAGGCCCCAGGTGCCCCGGACGACCTCGATGCGCCGCACGGTCGTCTGCTCGTCGGGCCGGACCAGCGAGGTCGGGTCGATCCTCCAGAGGGTGACCCGGTCCAGCACCTCGCGCGGGGTACGCACTGCCTAGGACCCCTGGTAGTCGCCGGCGCGCTTCTCACGCAGCGCTGCCAGCGCCTCGGCGTGGTCGGCGGTGTGGTGCGCGAGGGCCTGCATGGCCGCGGACAGCTCCAGCACCGCGGCCTGGTCCTGGTGCTGGGAGGCCTTGAGCAGCTTCTTGGCCATCCGGGTCGCGTGCGGCGGGTTCTTCGCGACCCGGGCGGCCAGCGCGTGCGCCGCGTCGAGCAGCTCGTCGGGCTCGACGACCTGCGACACCAGGCCCCAGTCCAGCGCCGTGGCGGCGTCGACCCGGTCACCGGTCAGGGCCATCTCGGCGGCCCGGGCCGGTCCGACCGCCTGGGTCAGCAGCCACGCGCCCCCGTCGCCGGGGATGATCCCGAGCTGGACGAAGGACTCGGCGAACCACGCCCGGCTGGAGGCGACCCGCAGGTCGCACATCAGGGTCAGGTCGCAGCCGGCGCCGACGGCCGGTCCGTTGACCGCGGCGACGAAGGGCGTCTCGCAGCGGGCCATCGCCGCCGGGATCTGCTGGATCCCGTGCCGGTAGCCGTTGCGCAGCTCCCACGGGGTCCCGCCGAACATGCCACGGCGCTCCTCCATGTCGCGCACGTTGCCGCCGGCGGAGAACGCCGACCCCGCACCGGTGAGGACCACGCACCGCACGTCGGTGTCGGCGTCGACGCGCTCCAGGTTCTCGACGAGGGCCGCGACCACGTCGGGCCCCGAGATCGGGTTGCGCTGGTCCGGCAGGTCCAGCGTCCAGGTCTCGACGTGCGGGGTGCGGTCGCGCTCCACGCGCAGGACGTCGCTCATCAGGTCTCCTCGGTACGGGTGGGGCGCGCGGCGCGGATGGGGTCCTACGGATCGGTACGCGCGGGCTCAGGGTGCCAGACGCCGCCTCACCTGCCGGTCGGGATCACCACAGACGGGTCACCAGAGCCGGTCCAGCTCGGCCGGGTCGTGGTCGTGCGCGAGCAGGTCCAGGATCCGCGCGGCACGGCGCGCGGCGTCCTCCGCGGTCTCGAGGACCTCCTCGGCGTCGTCGCGGCCGGGCACCGACGCGGGCGCGGCCGGCGGGTCGCGGCGGTGGTGCAGCGCGGCGAGGAGGTCTTCCCGGGGCAGCCCGCGCAGCTGGAGCAGCACCAGCGGGTCGTCCTCCACCAGCCAGCCGACCTGGAGCAGCAGGGCCAGCGCGTGCGGGCACGGGTCGACCCAGGACGCGCAGGTGCAGGACGCCGCCAGCTCCGTCCCGTACGGCACGAGCTCGACCCCGGCCTCCTCGGCGTGCTCGACCAGGTCGTGCGGCAGCTCGCCGGCCAGGAGCGCGGCGACCCGGGCGGGGTCGGCGGCCACCGCCTCCACGAGCGCCGCGACCGCGGAGGGGTCGAGGACGGGCAGCGCGACCTCCACACCCCAGAGCTCCTCGGCCCCGCGTCGCTGTTCGGTGACCGCCGAGCGGAGGCTGCCGGCGTCGACCCGGACCGCGCCCACGGCGCCGCTGCGGGCCAGCGACCGTCCGCGGCGCAGGTCGGCCTCGTCGTAGGCCACCTCCTCCACCGCCCGCAGCCAGGCCTTCGCCCACCAGCGCCCCGCCCACGCGCGACCGCGCCGGACCGGGACGCGCGGGTGGACCACGGCGCTCACGGCCCGTCCGGCCCGTCCGGCTGCCGCAGGCGGACGAGGTCGTGCAGCTCGGCGTCGCTGAGCTCGGTCAGCGCCGCCTCCCCGCGCCCCAGGACCGCGTCGGCCAGTGAACGCTTGCGGGCCAGGAGCTGCCCGATCCGCTCCTCGATGGTGCCCTGGGCGACCAGCCGGTGCACCTGGACCGGCCGGGTCTGCCCGATCCGGTAGGCGCGGTCGGTCGCCTGGTCCTCGACGGCGGGGTTCCACCACCGGTCGAGGTGGACGACGTGGTCGGCGCGGACCAGGTTGAGGCCGGTGCCGCCGGCCTTGAGGGAGAGCAGGAAGACCGGGACCTCCCCGGCCTGGAAGGCCGCGACCATGGCCTCGCGCTGGGGGACCGGGGTGCCCCCGTGGAGCAGCTGGTGCGGCACGCCGACGGCGGTGAGGTGCTGCTCGACGAGGCGGGCCATGGCGACGTACTGCGTGAAGACCAGCACCGCGCCGCCCTCGGCGACGACCGTGGTGAGCAGCTCCTCGAGCAGGTCCAGCTTCTCGGACCGTCCGCGCAACCGCCCCCCGGACTGCTTGAGGAACTGCGCCGGGTGGTTGCAGATCTGCTTGCACCCCGTCAGCAGGGCCAGCACGAGGCCGCGGCGCGAGTCCTCGTCGGCCCGCTCGATGCGGGCCAGGGTGTCGCGGCAGAAGGCCTCGTAGAGCACGACCTGCTCGCGGGTCAGGCGCAGCAGGTGGTCGGTCTCGGTCTTCGCCGGCAGCTCCGGGGCGATGCCGGGGTCGGACTTGCGCCGGCGGAGCAGGAACGGCCCGATCAGGTCGGCGAACTGGCGCGCCTTGGTGGGCTCGAGGCCGGACTCGATGGGGGCCGCCCACACCTTGCGGAAGGCGTTGCGGCTGCCCAGCAGGCCCGGCACGGTCCAGTCGAGGATCGCCCACAGCTCGGTGAGGTCGTTCTCGACCGGGGTCCCGGTCAGGGCGACCCGGGCGGCGCTGTCGATGGTGCGCAGCGCCCGGGCCGTCGAGGACCGGGCGTTCTTCACGTGCTGGGCCTCGTCGGCGACCACCAGGTCCCAGGCGGTCGTGCCGAGGCGCTCGGCGTCGCGGCGCATGGTGCCGTAGGTGGTCAGCACGAAGCCGCGGGTGTCGGCGCCGGGCCCGGTGGCGCCGGTCGCGTCGGGGGCGAGGTCCTCGTGGGTCCGCTCCCCGCCGTGGAAGCGCCGGACCCGCACCCCGGGGGCGAAGCGGCGGATCTCGGCCTCCCAGTTGCCGAGCAGGCTGGCCGGGCAGACCACCAGGGTCGGCCCGGTGGCGCCGCGGGAGGTCCGGTGCAGGTGCAGCGCGACGAGGGTGACGGTCTTGCCCAGGCCCATGTCGTCGGCCAGGCAGCCGCCGAGGCCGAGGCCGGTCAGCGTGGCCAGCCAGGTGAGGCCGTGACGCTGGTAGTCCCGCAGCTCCGCGCGGAGCCCCGGCGGCGGGGGCACCGGCTCGGTCGTGGCCGCGCCGACGAGCTGCTCGCGCACCGTCAGCAGCGACGCGCCGACCACGACCGGGGTGTCGGGAGGCAGGCCGGTGCCGGGCTCGACCGGCACGGTCCCGGTCAGCGCGGCGGCGATCGCCCGGGTGGGGGTGACGGTGCGCTGCAGCCGCTTGCGGGCCTTGCGCGCGGTGGCGGGGTCGACGACCGTCCAGCCACCGCGCAGCCTCAGCAGCGGCGAGGCGGCGTCGGCCAGCGCGTCCATCTCGGCCGCGGTGAGGTCCTCGCCGTGCAGCGCGAGCTGCCAGCGGAAGGCGAAGACCGAGTCGGGCCCGAGCAGCGGGTCCTGCAGCGGCTCCTCGTGCGGGCCCGGACCGGTCGCCGGCCCCCGGTCCTGCGGGTGGCGGGGGTCGACCCGGTCCAGCACGCTGGTCGCGGTCAGGTCGCGGCCGAGGCTGCGGGGCCACAGCACGTCGACGCCCCGGGCGCCGAGGGCGGCGACGCCGTCCTCCAGCAGGCTCGCGAGGTCGTCGCCGTCGAGGGTCAGGTCCGCAGGTGTCGGTCCGTCCAGCATCCGGTCGAGCACCGGCCACGCCTCGGCCGCCGCCCGGAGCGCGATGGCGGCGTGCGTACGGGCCCGCACACCGAACCCGTGACCTGCCCCGTCGGACCCACCCGTCGCGTCGGGGTCCGCCCAGAGGTCCACGGCGTCACAGAGGTGCAGCGGGTCCTGCTCGTCGTGGACCTGGAGCACGAGCCGCACCGAGCCGGCCGACAGGTCCTCCTCGTCGGCCTCGACCCGCAGCGCGAGCCGCACCAGCTGCGGCCGGTCGTCGAGCCGGTCGTCGAGCCGGTCGTGGTGGTCGTGGTGGTCCGTGTGCCGCGACGTCCGGTCGACCGGTGCCGGGGCGCCGGGCGCGCGCAGCCGGTCGAGCCGGGCCGCCAGCCGCTCCGCGAAGTCACCGGGCGCGACGCCCGCCGTCGCGGGACGGGGCCGGGGCGCACGGGAGGCGGTGCGGGGCATCGTGTCGGCCACGGCGTCCAGCACCCGGCGTACGACGGCCTCGGCCTGGTCGGGTGCGAGACCGTCGTGGGAGCGGGCCAGGGCCAGCTGGGCGACCCGGTCGTCGTCCTCGGCCGGCAGCGGGGCGATCCGCCAGCCGTCGCCGACCGCGTCGGGCGCGAGCCGGCCGGCCGCCACGAGGCGCAGCGCCAGCAGCGCCGCGCCGGCCAGCAGGCCGACGCTGGGGTGCACGTCGTCGCGGGCGTGGGCCTTGGTGAGCACCGGCAGCGCGGCGCGCACCGGCAGCTCGACCCGTCGGCCCCCGTCGGCGGCCGTGAACGCCACCACGGCCTCGCCGGGACGTGCGCCGGGTGCGGTCTCGGCGAGCTCGGCCGGCCCGGTCAGCGGGACGAACCCCACAGGCACCCCCTCGTCGACCACACCCGGCCCACGCTAGCCGCGGGCGCCGACACCTGGCCGGGCGACGCCGGCGGCGGCGGCGTCAGACGATGACCTGGTCGAGCAGCGCCTCGGCCTCGGGCCCGGTGGCCACGTCGGAGGGGGCGGGGGGCGTGGGCGGCGTGATCTCGCCGTCGACGTCGCTCAGGCTGATCTCGTAGCTGCCCGCCGCCTCGACGTCGGACTCGGCGATCTCCAGGTCGAACTCCCGCAGCACGCCGTCGTCGCCCACCGCGACCTCGACATCGAGGTCGATCGAGGACGCCGCGCCGGTCAAGGCGAAGGCGCTGCCAAGCACCTGGGCCTCCTCGCCGTCGACGGCCGCCACGGCGTCGTCGTAGGTGAAGGTGGTGGCGTAGCGGGTGACCTCGACGCCGTCCTCCTCCTCGGTCCCGACCTCCTCGACCTCGGAGGCGCCGCGCAGCACGAGGACCGCGCCGACGAGACCGGTCGGGGTGAAGGTGGTGGAGTCGGCCAGACGGGTGGCCTCGCCCCGCAGCCAGGTCGCGCCGCCGGGGAAGGCCGGGACGCCCTGGCCCTCGGCGCGCACCCACAACACCTCGCCGTCGGCCTTGACCTCGGCCTCGCTGGTCTGGCCGCCCTGCCCGATCGCGAGACGCAGGTCGGCGACGGTCGCGTCGTAGTCGACGCTGCCCTCGGTCTGCAGCTCCAG
>JBBSKO010000059.1:0-11266 GCA_038256225.1 Propionibacteriales bacterium
CCGGCGCATCAGCGTGGTCAGGGCGGGGAGGTCGTAGACGTCCTGCAGGCACTCGCGCACGGCCTCGAGCACGATCGGGAACGACGGGTACTTCGAGGCCACCTCGAGCAGGGCCGCCGAGCGCTGCCGCTGCTGCCACAGCGGTGAGCGGCGGCCGGGGTCGCGGCGCGGCAGCAGCAGGGCCCGGGCCGCGCACTCGCGGAAGCGGGAGGCGAACAACGAGGAGCCGCCGACCTCGGTGGTGACGACCTGCTCGATCTCGTCGGGGTCGAAGACCACGACCTCGCCCGAGGGCGGCTCGGCCTCGGTGTCGGGGATCCGCACCACGATGCCGTCGTCGGAGGCCACGGCCTGGCCGTCCACGCCGTACCGCTCGCGGAGCCGGGCGTTGATCGCCAGCGCCCACGGCGCGTGGACGGGGGTGCCGTACGGGGAGTGCAGCACCAGGCGCCAGTCGCCGAGCTCGTCGCGGAAGCGCTCGACCAGCAGGGTGGTGTCCGAGGGCAGCACCGACGTCGCGTCGAGCTGCTCGTGGAGATAGGTCACCAGGTTGCCGGCGGCGAACTCGTCGAGCCCGTCGTCGCGGGCCCGCTCGACCGCCTTCGCGCGCGGCATCGAGCCCAGCTCGCGGGTGTAGCCGCCGACGGCCTCGCCCAGCTCGGCCGGTCGGCCCAGGGAATCGCCGCGCCAGAACGGCAGCCGGCCGGGGACGCCAGGGGCCGGGCTGACCAGGACCCGGTCGTGGGTGATGTCCTCGATCCGCCAGCTGGTCGCGCCGAGGGCGAAGACGTCGCCGACGCGCGACTCGTAGACCATCTCCTCGTCGAGCTCGCCGACCCGGCGCCCGGGGCCCTCGCCGCCCGCGAGGAAGACCCCGAAGAGGCCGCGGTCGGGGATGGTGCCGCCGGAGGTGACGGCCAGCCGCTGTGCGCCCGGGCGGCCGGTGATCGTGCCGGCCACGCGGTCCCAGACCACGCGGGGGCGCAGCTCGGAGAACTCGTCGCTGGGGTAGCGGCCGCTGAGCAGGTCCAGGGTGCCGTCGAACGCCGAGCGGGGCAGGCCGGCAAAGGGGGCGCTGCGCTTGACCAGCGCGAAGAGCTCCTCCACGTCGACGGCCTCGAGCGCGGTCATCGCGACCACCTGCTGGGCCAGCACGTCGAGCGGGTTGGTCGGCACCCGCAGCGCCTCGATCCCGCCGCTGCGCATCCGCTGCACCGACACCGCGGTCTGCACGAGGTCGCCGCGGTGCTTGGGGAACAGCACCCCGCGGGAGACCTCGCCGACCTGGTGGCCGGCCCGGCCGACGCGCTGCAGGGCGCTGGCCACGCTGGGCGGGGACTCGATCTGGATGACGAGGTCGACCGCGCCCATGTCGATGCCGAGCTCGAGGCTGCTGGTGGCGACCACCGCGGGCAGCCGGCCGCGCTTGAGGTCGTCCTCGATCAGCGAGCGCTGCTCCTTGGAGACCGACCCGTGGTGGGCCTTGGCGATGACGACCGGGGTCTTCTCGTCGGCCGCGGAGCGGGGGGAGGCCGACGAGCCGGCCTGGCCCATCAGCTGGGCCGGCGTCCGCGGGCCGTCGCCGCCGCCGGCGTCGGGGTCCTCCGGGTCGAGCCCGGCGCGCTCGGAGGCGATCTCGTTGAGCCGGGCGGTCAGCCGCTCGGCCAGGCGACGCGAGTTGGCGAAGACGATGGTGGAGGTGTGCTTCTCGATCAGGTCGACCACCGCGTCCTCGACGTGCGGCCAGATCGAGGTGGAGCGCTCGGGGCGGCGGTCGGCGGTGTCACCGAAGAAGTCGTCGGCGAAGGGGTCGAGGTCGGCCCCGTCAGGCGCGTCGGTCCCGCCGGCGTCGGTGCCGTCGGCCAGCCCCACCACCTCGGCCTGGTCGGCGAGCTGGTCGACGGGCGGGTCGGCCAGGGCGACCGCGCCGCCCGGCGGGTCCGGCACGAACGGGGACGCCCCGGCCGCGGACCCGCCGCCGGAGCGGGACGTGGCCGCGCCGGCGCCGACCGGAGCGCGGGCCGGCGCCTCCACCGGGACGTACGCCTCGGGGTTGGTCATGTCCTCGACCGGGACCACCACCGTCAGGTCCCACCGCTTCTCGGCCGGCGGGGCCACGATCTCGACCGGGGCCGCGCCGCCCAGGAACCGGGCGACCTCCTCCAGCGGGCGGACGGTGGCCGAGAGGCCGACCCGTTGCGCGGGCTTGTCGAGCAGCGCGTCGAGGCGCTCCAGCGACAGCGCCAGGTGGGCGCCGCGCTTGCTGCCGGCGACGGCGTGCACCTCGTCGAGGATCACCGTCTCGACACCGCGCAGGGTCTCGCGGGCGGCGCTGGTGAGCATCAGGAACAGCGACTCGGGGGTCGTGATCAGGATGTCGGGCGGGGCGGTGGAGAGCTTGCGCCGGTCGGCGGCGCTGGTGTCGCCCGAGCGGACGCCGACGCGGACGTCCTGCACCTGGGTGCCGAGACGGTGCGCGGTGTGGCGGATGCCGGTCAGCGGGGCGCGCAGGTTGCGCTCGACGTCGACGCCCAGCGCCTTGAGCGGGGAGATGTAGAGCACCCGGCAGCGGTGCGCCTTCTCCTCCGGCGGCGGGCTGGTCATCAGCCGGTCCAGCGACCACAGGAACGCCGAGAGCGTCTTGCCCGAGCCGGTCGGTGCGACGACCAGGGCGTGGCGGCCCTCGCCGATCGCGGCCCAGGCGCCGGCCTGCGCCGGGGTGGGCGCGGCGAAGGCGGCCTGGAACCAGGCCCGCGACGGCGCGCTGAAGCGGGCCAGGGCGGTGTCCGGCGCGGGGTCGCTCACCGGGCCAGTCTGGCCGACGCCGCCGACACCCCTGAGGGTCCGGTGGCGCCGAGCCCCTAGCCGGCCGGTCGCACCAGCGGGGGCTGCACGTCCCGGCCGCTGCCGCGGCGGTAGAGCAGCGACCCGCCGTCGCCCGACGACGCCTCGACCGGCTCGACGAACCCGGCGGTGCCGAGCACCTTGCGGCGGAAGGTGCCGAGGTCGGGTGGGGTGCCCCACACGGCGGCGTAGACCCGGCGCAGCTCGGGCAGGGCGAACG
Organism: Propionibacteriales bacterium; assembly: GCA_038256225.1. Lineage (GTDB taxonomy): Bacteria > Actinomycetota > Actinomycetes > Propionibacteriales > Nocardioidaceae > Nocardioides. The sequence continues at coordinate 3,065 of JBBSKO010000059.1, forward strand.
GCTCGTGCACGAACTGCAGGGCCAGCGTCGTGTACTCCAGCTTCGCCCGCACCCGCTCCACCGCGTCCGCGAGGACCTCGGCGTGGTCGAAGGCGAGCGCCGGGACGTCCTCGACGGCCCACCAGCGCGCGCCGGCGGCGTCCGAGCCGGCGACCGGCTCCGGCAGGTCCGGGGCGAGCGCTACGTGGGCCACCGAGACCACCCGGCCGCGGGGGTCGCGGTCGGGGGCCGAGTACGTCCGCAGCTGCTCCAGGTGGCCGGCGAACCGCTCGACGCCGGTCTCCTCTCGCAGCTCGCGCCAGGCCGCCGCCTCGGCGTCCTCGCCGGCCTCGAGGAACCCGCCGGGCAGCGCCCACGTGCCGGCGTACGGCTCCGAGCCCCGCTCGACCAGCAGCACGGCGAGCGCGCCGTCACGGATGGTCAGCACCGCCAGGTCGACGGCGACCGAGGCCTGCTCCGGGCCGCTCACGCCGGGATCCACGGACCGGTGACGGCCCCGGCGGCACGCATCTCGCCCAGCGCCGCCTCGGCGGTCGCCGGGGCCACGCCGGCGTGCAGGCCGTCCAGCAGGCGCACCCCGAAGCCCTCGCGACGGGCGTCGAGCACGGTGGCCCGGACGCAGTGGTCGGTGGCGATCCCGACGACGTCGACGGCCTCGACGCCGGCCTCGCGCAGCAGGTCCGCGAGGCGCCGGCCGTCCTCGTCGACGGCCTCGAAGGCGGAGTACGCCGGCTCGCCGACGCCCTTGCGCAGGTGCACGTCGACCGCGGCGGTGTCGAACCCGGGGGCGTAGTCGCTGCCCCCCTCGTCGCGCAGGCAGTGCGCGGGCCAGGTGTCGACGAAGTCGGGATCGGTGCCGGGCTCGGCGAAGTGGCCGCCGTTGGTGCCGTGCGGCTCGTGCCAGTCGCGGGAGGCCGCGACCAGGGCGTAGGCGTCGCGGTGCGCGGCGAGGTGGTGGGTCACGGCCTCGGCGACGGCGTGGCCGCCCTCGACGCCGAGCGAGCCGCCCTCGACGAAGTCGACCTGGACGTCGACGACGACCAGGGCCCGCGGAGCGGCGGATGGGGTGTCCATGGTTCCTCCTTCAGTGGGTGGCAGGGGTGGCCTCGAGGTACGCCGGTCCGGCCGTCACGCGGCGGGCCGCGGCCGGGAGCGAGGCCAGCGAGGCGGCGGCGTGGCGGCGTACGTCCGCGAGGTCGGGGCGGTGCACGACCTCGCCGCCGCGCACGACGGGCACCTGGACCGCGCTCGCGCCCTCGGGCACCGCGCGGCCGTCGGCGGCGTAGTGCTCGCCGAGGAGCAGGCCGTCGGCGCCGTGCTCGCGCCAGACGGTCTTGCGACCGCCGACCGAGGCCTTGGACGCGGACTTCTTGGCGACCGGGCGGAGGGGGGCGTCCGGGTCCGGGCCGTCCCCGACGGCGACCAGCTTGTAGACCAGGCCGGCGGTCGGGTGGCCGGAGCCGGTGACCAGCCGCGTGCCGACGCCGTACCCGTCGATCGGGGCGTCGCCGAGCGCGGTGATGACGAACTCGTCGAGGTCGCTGGTGACCGTGACGCGGGTGCGGGTGGCGCCGAGCTCGTCGAGCAGGGCGCGGGCGCGCGCCGACTCGTCGGCGAGGTCGCCGGAGTCGATGCGGACCGCGCCGAGCCCGGGCCCGGCCACCTCGACGGCGGTCCGGATGCCCTCGGCGATGTCGTAGGTGTCGACCAGCAGCGTGGTCCCGACGCCCTGGGCCTCGACCTGGCTGCGGAACGCCTCGGCCTCGGTGGCGTGGGCCAGGGTGAAGGCGTGCGCGGCGGTGCCGACGGTGGGCACGCCGTGCAGGCGCCCGGCGGCGAGGTTGCTGGTGGAGGAGAACCCGGCGAGGTACGCCGCGCGCGCCGCCGCCACCGCGGCCTGCTCGTGCGCGCGCCGCGAACCCATCTCGACCAGCGGCCGCCCGCCCGCCGCGTCCACCATCCGCGCCGCCGCGCTGGCCACCGCGCTGTCGTGGTTGAGCACCGAGAGCGCCAGCGTCTCCAGCACGACGCACTCGCCGAGCGTGCCGCTGACGGTGAGCACCGGGCTGCCGGGGAAGTAGAGGTCGCCCTCGCGATAGGCGTCGAGGTCGCCGGTGAACCGGAACCCGCGCAGGTAGTCCGCGCCGGCCGCGTTGACCACGCCCTGCTCCTCCAGCCAGATGACGTCGTCCTCGCCGAAGCGGAAGTCCTCGATCATCGGCAGCAGCCGACCGAGCCCGGCGACCATCCCGTAGCGGCGCCCCTCGGGCAGCCGGCGCCCGAAGCACTCGAAGACCGCCCGGTCCTCCACCGTGCCCTCGGTGACCCAGGACGAGAGCATGGTCAGCTCGTAGCGGTCGGTCAGGTACGCCGGTGACAGCGTGGGGGGCGTCGTGGACAGCGCCATCGGTCCTCCATCTCGGGGGTGGCACGAACCTAGGACGAGCGGGTGGGTCGGCGCGAGCCGGGGCGCCGGGTCGGGCCTCACGCGTCACGTCCGCCCCGGGAATCCCCGCCCGGGCGGGGATTCCCCGACTCCGCGCGCCCTGCAAGGCGCGCGGAGTCCGGGAATCGCCCACCCAGTCCAGCCCCACGCGGTCCAGCCCGGTCCAGCCCGGGACCGGCCCGATCTGGCGGGGCGCTGTGCCGTGCGGGGCCCCACGCGTCACAGCCGCCCCGGGAATCCCCGCCCGGGCGGGGATTCCCCGACTCCGCGCGCACTGCAAGGCGCGCGGAGTCCGGGAAACGCCCACCCAGTCCAGTCCAGCCCGGGACCGGCCCGGGTCGCGCGCGAGGATGGCGGCGTGAACGACCCCACCGACCCCACCGACGACTCGCGGCAGCGCCGGGACGCCACGGTGCAGGCGTACGACGCGGCCGCCCGGGCCTACCGCGACGCGACCGCCGCGCTGCCGAGCCACCTCGGACCCGTCATGGGGGAGTGGGTCCGGGCGCTGGGGGTCGGGGCGCGGGTGCTGGAGATCGGCAGCGGCTCGGGCCGGGACGCCGTCGCGCTGGAGGAGGTCGGGCTGTCGGTGCAGCGCACCGACCTCACCCCCGCCTTCGTCACCCTGCTGCAGGACGACGGTCACGACGCGGTCGTGCTGGACCCGGTGGTCGACGACCTGGCCGACCCCGCGGACCCGGACCGTCCCTGGGACGGCGTGTGGGCGTCGGCCAGCCTGCTGCACGCGGCCCGCGCGGACCTCCCGCGGGTCCTGGCGCGGACGGCGGCGGCGACCCGCGAGGGCGGGCGGCTGCACCTCTCCCTGAAGGAGGGTGACGGGGAGGGGTGGTCGACCCACGGCGCGGTGGCGCAGCCCCGGTTCTTCACCTACTGGCGCGAGAGGCCGCTGCGGACCGCGCTCACCGACGCCGGGTGGGTCGTCGAGCGGCTGGAGCGCCGGGACGGTCTCCGTGCCGAACGGTGGCTCGTCGTGACCGGCGTGAGACGCTCTGGCAGGTGAGGTACACCGAGTTCTGGGACCGTCTCGAGCAGGCGCTCGGGCCGGTCTACTACAAGGTCTGGGCCGACCAGCAGGTCATCGGCGAGCTGGACGGGCGGACGCCCGCGCAGGCGCTCGACGCCGGCGAGGACCCGCGCCTGGTCTGGCGCGCGGTCTGGGCCGTGCTCGAGCTGCCCGACCGCGACCGATGAGCGCGCCCCCGACCCCCGGCACGGCCCCCGGCACCCCCGGCACCACGCCCGGCACGACCAGGCACCTGCCGTCCGCCGAGGAGGTGACCCGCGCCCAGGCCCGCACCCTGCGGGTCCTGGTCCTCGCCCAGGCCCTCGGCGCGGTCGGGATCACGATCGGGATCGCCACGGCCTCGCTCCTCGCGCGCGACCTGTCGGGCCGCGACAGCCTGGCCGGGCTCGCCCAGACCTTCCAGGTGCTCGGCGCCGCGGTCGCGTCCTGGCTGCTGGCACGGCTCATGTCGCGCCGCGGGCGCCGGGTCGGCCTGGTGAGCGGGTGGCTGCTCGGCGCCGCCGGCGGCGCGGTCGTCGTCGTGGCCGGCGCCGTCGGCTCGATGCTGCTCCTGCTGGCCGGGGCCGTGCTGCTCGGCTCGGCCACCGCCGCCAACAGCGGCGCCCGGTACGCCGCCACGGACCTCGCCGTCGCCGACCGGCGGGCCCGCTCGTTGGCCGTGGTGGTGTGGGCGACCACGATCGGCGCGGTCGCCGGGCCCAACCTGACCGGCCCCGCCGCCGGCCTGGCCACGGCGCTGGGCCTCCCGGCGCTGACCGGACCGTTCCTGGTGGCCACCGCCGGCATGCTGGTCGCGGCGCTCGTGATCGGCCTCCTGCTGCGCCCCGACCCGCTGCTGCTGGCCCGGGCCGCAGCCGGCCCGCCCACCGGCCCGCCCACCGGCACGTCGTGGTCGCGCGTGCGCGCGGCCGTGGCCGAGACGCCGGCGCTCGGGTGGGCGGTGGCCGGGCTCGCCGGCGCGCACGCCGCGATGGTCGCGGTGATGGTGATGACCCCGCTGCACATGGAGCACGGCGGCTCCGACCTGCGGGTGATCGGGCTGGTCATCAGCATCCACGTGCTCGGCATGTTCGCCTTCGCCCCGGTGGTCGGCTGGCTCGCCGACCGGTTCGGCCGGTCGATGGTGCTGGGCGCCGGGGGAGCGGTGCTGCTGCTGGCGCTGGCCCTGTGCGGTGTGGCGCCCGAGGGCGGGTCGGCGCGGATCACCGCCGGGCTGTTCCTGCTCGGCCTCGGGTGGTCGCTGGCCACCGTCGCGGCCTCCACCCTGGTCGCCGACCTCGCGCCGCTCGAGGTCCGCACCGACGTCCAGGGCGCCTCGGACCTGCTGATGAACGTCGCGGCCGCCGCGGCCGGCGGGCTGGCCGGTGTCGTGGTCGGCGTGGCCGGCTACCCCGCCCTCGCCCTGGGGGCGGTGCTGCTCGCCGGGCTGGTGCTGCTGGCCGCCGTACGCACCGCGGCCCACCCCGACCACGACCGCGAGCGGCTGGCACAGTTGCCCCGGTGAGCACGACACCCGCACAGCCCGACGCCCCCGTCGCCGAGATCGCCGTCATCGGCGGCACCGGCTTCTACTCCTTCCTCGACGACCCCGTCGAGCACGCGGTGACCACGCCGTACGGCGACCCGTCGGCGCCGATCTCGGTCGGCACGGTGGCCGGCCGCTCGGTCGCGTTCGTCCCGCGGCACGGGCCGCACCACGACCACCCGCCGCACGCGATCCCGTACCGCGCGAACGCGTGGGCGCTGCGCTCGCTCGGCGTGCGCCAGGTCCTCGCGCCGTGCGCGGTGGGCGGGCTGCGCCACGAGGTCGCCCCCGGTGACGTCGTCGTCCCCGACCAGATGGTCGACCGCACCTTCCGCCGCGTGGGCTCGTTCGTGGAGTCCGGCGCGGTCCACCTGCCGTTCGCGGACCCGTACTGCGCCCGGCTGTCCGGCGCGATCACCACCGCCGCGCCCGACGTGAAGGTCGGCGGCACGATGGTCGTCGTCGAGGGCCCGCGGTTCTCGACCCGCGCCGAGTCCAAGAACTACGCCGACCAGGGTTGGACCCTGATCAACATGACCGGCGCCCCCGAGGCGGCGCTGGCCCGCGAGATGGGCATCTGCTACTCCGCCATCGCGCTGGTCACCGACATGGACGCCGGCGCCGAGAGCGGGGACGGGGTCGGCCAGGAGGAGGTCTTCGCGCTGTTCAAGGCCAACCTCGAGCGGCTCACCGGCCTGCTCTCCGACGTCATCGCCACCGCGCCCGACCCGGCCGGCTGCGCCTGCTCGAGCTGGTCCGACGGGCTCGAGCTGACCTACGACGTCCCGGGAACCGGTTCGGGGGTGAGCGCATGAAGGTCCTGCTCACCGGCTCCGCCGGCTTCATCGGCAGCGCCGTCGACGACGCGCTGACGGCTCGCGGCGACGAGGTCGTCCGCGTCGACTGGATGCTGCCCAACGCCCACGGTGCCGGTGCCGTGCTGCCCGGGGCCACGCACCGCCTCGACGTCCGGGACGCCGCCACCAGCAGCGCGTGGGCCGACCTGCTCCGCGGTGTCGACGTCGTGTGCCACCAGTCCGCGCTGGTCGGCGCCGGCGTCACCGTCGCCGACCTGCCGGCGTACGCAGCCCACAACGACCTCGGCACCGCCGCGCTGCTGGCCGCGATGGCCGAGCACGGACTGACCCGGCTGGTGCAGGCCTCCTCCATGGTGGTCTACGGCGAGGGCCGCTACACCTGCCCCGAGCACGGCGACCAGCCGCCCGGTTCCCGCAGCGTGGAGGCGCTCGAGTCCGGCGACGTGGAGAACCACTGCCCCGTCTGCGACCGGGTGCTCGGCTGGGACGTCGTCGACGAGGACGCGCGCCTGGAGCCACGCAGCGCGTACGCCGCCAGCAAGCTCGCCCAGGAGCACTACGCCCTCGCCTGGGCCCGCCAGGCCGCCTCGGCCGCGGTCTCGCTGCGCTACCACAACGTGTACGGCCCGCGGATGCCCAAGGACACCCCGTACTCCGGGGTGGCGGCGATGTTCCGGTCCTCGCTCGAGCGGGGCGAGGCGCCGAAGGTCTATGAGGACGGCGGCCAGATGCGCGACTTCGTGCACGTCGCCGACGTGGCCCGCTGCAACGTGGCCGCGATCGACGCCGTCGTGGGCGCCGGCACCGGCACCCACGTCGCCTACAACGTCTGCTCCGGGCAGCCCGTCTCGATCCTCGACGTCGCGCGCACCGTCGCCGCGGGCACGGGCGTCGACATCGACCCCGAGGTGACCGGCGGCTACCGGCTCGGCGACGTCCGCCACATCGTCGCCTCGCCGCGACGCGCGAGCGAGGAGCTCGGCTTCACCGCCGCGATCAGCCCCGAGGTCGGTCTGCGGGAGTTCGCGACGGCGCCGCTGCGCGACTGACCGTCCCAGCTCGACGGATCCGGCCGGTCCGACAGGGCGAGGTCACCAGCTGGTGTAGAGCAGGTGCTGCACCAGCAGCGCGCAGACCAGCTGCAGCGCCAGGCCCAGGCTCCGCCACCGCGCGGGCAGCAGGGCCAGCGAGAGCAGCAGCCACGGCATGAACGGCAGCCAGATCCGCTCGACCTCGGCCTTGCTCATCCCGGACACGTCCGCGACGGCGATGGTGGCCAGCGCCGCGGCCGCGAGCCCGGCGACCACGCGGTCGGGCGTTGCCGCGAGCGCCGTCCGGGCGCGCTTGGTCGCTCCGAGCTGGGCCAGCCGGGCGACCCCGGCCCCGAGGAGGGGGCCGGTGGCGAAGACCAGCGCGGCCAGGTTGCCCCACGCCCAGTAGGTGGCGGTGCGCTCCCCGCCGAGCCCCTCGAAGTAGCGCTCGTACAGGACGGGGTAGGCCTCCCACCACGCGAAGCCCGCCGCGGCCATCAGCAGGACCGGCACCAGCGCGGCCACGACCGCGACCGGCAGCGGCAGCCAGGACCGCGCGAGGAACAGGATGGTGACGGCGAGCAGGCCCAGCAGCGGCAGCCCGTAGGACAGCAGGACACAGCAGCCCAGCAGCAGCCCCGCCAGCACCGACCAGGCCACGGCCACGCCGGTCGGGCGGCCACGGTCGCGGGCGGTCGCGCCCAGGGCCAGCGCGGCCAGCCCCCACGCGGCGACCGCGGCGAAGAGCGCGTCGGCGGAGACCGCCATGTACACCGCGGAGGGCGCCAGCACCAGCAGCGGGGCGACCCGGCGGGCGGCCGCCTCGGCGCCCAGCGCCCGCAGCGCCACCAGGACCGCGACGGCGGTGGTGGCGGCCAGCACGACCACCACCATCGCCGCGGCGAGGTCACCGCCGAGGCCGATCCGCACCAGGCCCACGAAGAACAGCAGCGCCAGCGGCGGGTGCCCCGCGACGTGGACGACCCAGTTGTCGGGGTGCGCGTAGGGGATCCGGTCGACGTACTCGTCGAGCATCACCGGGACGCTGTCGACCTCCCGCGCGGTCGGCAGGTACTCGTAGGGGTTGCCCAGCACCCGGGTCAGCCCGGCCTCGCCGTCCACCAGGGCCAGCGAGACCATCCAGGCCAGGCCGGTGACGAACGAGACCAGCAGCAGGGCGCGCCAGGGCAGCCGGGCGGCGAGCCCGGCGGCGTACCGCCAGGCCAGCAGCGCCAGGACGACCGCCGGCAGGGTGCCCAGGCCGACCTTGACGTCGACGAAGCCGTGGGTCGGCGGGGTGCCGCGGTCGTCGTCGCGAGCCAGCACGTCCCAGCCGG
>JBBSKO010000060.1:0-11259 GCA_038256225.1 Propionibacteriales bacterium
ACCAGGCCGACGGGGCCCGCCCGGCAGGGGGCCACCTCGTGCTCGACGGGGTCGAGCGGGTCGTGCTCGGCGACGGGGCGTGGGTCGACGTGCGCCGCAGCTGGCTGCCGCGCGCCGACGAGGTGATGGCCGCGCTGGTGCGCGAGGTGCCGTGGCGCGCCGAGCGGCGCCAGATGTACGACCGGCTGGTCGACGTGCCCCGCCTGGTGCACACCTACATGATCGACGAAGACCTGCCCCACGAGGCGCTGACCGCGGCACGCGAGGCGCTCAGCGCCCATTACCTGCCCGAGCTCGGCGAGCCGTTCCGCACCGCCGGCTGCTGCTACTACCGCGACGGGCGCGACTCGGTGGCCTGGCACGGCGACACGATCGGCCGCGGCAGCACCCACGACACGATGGTCGCGATCGTCTCGGTCGGCGACCCGCGCCGGCTCGCCCTGCGCCCGCGCGGCGGCGGGGCGTCACGGTCCTTCGAGATGGGGCACGGCGACCTCGTGGTGATGGGCGGGTCCTGCCAGCGCACCTGGGAGCACGCGGTGCCGAAGGTGGCCTCCGCCGGTCCGCGGCTGTCGGTCCAGTTCCGCCCGTTCAACGTGTTCTGAGCCCCCGCCGGACCCGGTCGCCGCCGGTCCGGAACACCAGCGGGCCCCGCGCGGTTGGACCGGACATGGCTGACACCACCTCCACGACCGACGCCCGCGCCACTATCGGCCTGACCGGCCTGGCGGTGATGGGTCGCAACCTCGCGCGCAACATCGCCCGGCAGGGCCACACCATCGCGGTGCACAACCGGACCACCGAGAAGATGACGAGCCTCGTCGAGCAGTTCGGCGACGAGGGCGACTTCGTGCCGACGGAGACCCTCGAGGAGTTCGTGGCCGCGATCGAGCGGCCCCGCGCGATCGTGATCATGGTCAAGGCCGGCGCCCCGACCGACGCGGTGATCGACGAGCTGGTCCCGCTGCTGGACCCCGACGACATCGTCGTCGACGCCGGCAACGCCCACTACGACGACACCGTGCGCCGCGAGGCCGCCCTGGCCGAGAAGGACCTCCACTTCGTCGGGATGGGCGTCTCGGGCGGCGAGGAGGGGGCACTGAACGGCCCCTCGATCATGCCCGGCGGGTCCGAGCACGCCTGGGAGCGCCTGCGCCCGGTGCTCACCTCGATCGCCGCCGAGGTCGACGGCACCCCGTGCACCACCCACGTCGGCCCCGGCGCGGCCGGACACTTCGTCAAGATGGTGCACAACGGCATCGAGTACGCCGACATGCAGCTGATCGCGGAGTCGTACGACCTCCTGCGCACCGTCGGCGGGCTGGAGCCGGCCGAGATCTCGCAGGTCTTCCGTGAGTGGAACGACGGCGACCTCGAGTCGTTCCTCATCGACATCACCGCCGACGTCCTCGCCCACACCGACGGCGACACCGGGGCACCCTTCATCGACGTCGTGCGTGACGCCGCCGAGCAGAAGGGCACCGGGCGCTGGACCGTGCAGAGCGCGCTCGACCTCGGCGTGCCGGTCACCGGCATCGCGGAGGCCACCTTCGCCCGCAGCATCTCCGGCCACACCGAGCAGCGCGCCGCCGCGGCGGAGACGTTCGGCTCCGACCTCGCAGTCGTCGACGTCGACCGCGACACGTTCGTCGACCAGGTCCGCGCGGCGCTCTACGCCTCCAAGGTGGTCGCCTACGCCCAGGGCTTCGACCAGATCAAGGCCGGCAGCGTGGAGAACGACTGGGACGTCGACCTCGGGGACATGGCCACCATCTGGCGCGGCGGCTGCATCATCCGGGCGCAGTTCCTCAACCGGATCGTGGACGCCTACACCGAGCGGGCCGACCTGCCCTCGCTGCTGGTCGACCCCTACTTCGCCGACGCCGTCCGGGACGGGCTGGAAGCCTGGCGCGAGGTGGTCGCGACGGCCGCGCGGGTGGGCGTGCCGACCCCGGCCTTCGCCTCGTCGCTGGCCTACTTCGACGCGCTGCGCCGCGACCGGCTGCCGGCCGCGCTGATCCAGGGCCTGCGCGACAACTTCGGCGCGCACACCTACGGGCGTACCGACCGCGAGGGCACGTTCCACACCCTGTGGGCCGGTGACCTGTCCGAGGAGGACCAGTCCTGACCGGACCCGTCCAGGGCTGAGACAGCGACAGTCCCTGACGAGATCGTTCTGGATCGAGGTGATCCGCGACGATCTCGTCAGGGACTGTCTGCGCGTCAGCGGCGCCGGCCCGCCAGGTAGGCCAGCACCGCGATCACGAGGGCGATCGCGGCCTGCGGGCCGTAGGTCTTGACCAGGATCGGGATGACGGCGGCGCCGAGGTCCAGCGCGTCGTCCTCCGTCGCCGCCGGCCGGGAAACCGCGGGCCGGGGTGCGGCAGGCGCCGCCGGGGCGGCGCCTCCCGTGGCCGTCGGAGCCTCCCCGCCCGAGGCGGCCGGGGAGGCCGCCACGACGGCCGGCTCCCCCTGCGCCTCGTCGCCGGCCGACGTCCCCGCCACCGACTGCGTCCCCGCGGCGGCCGGGGCCTCCGCGGGTCCCTCGGACAGCGTCTTCTCCAAGCAGGCCACGAACTGGCCGAGCAGCTTGTCGGAGACGTCCTGCATCACGCCGCGGCCGAACTGCGCCGGCTTGCCGGTGACGTTGAGGTCGGTGAGGACCTGCACGTCGGTGGCGCCGTCGGCGTCCTGCATGGACAGGGTCACCTTGGCGCCGGCGGTGCCGTTGCCTCGCTTGTCCTTGCCCTTGGCGTCCACCACGAACCGGTGGGTCTGGTCGTCCTTCTCCACGAAGGTGCCGCTCCCGGAGTACAGCAGCGCGATCGGACCGAGCTTGACCTTCACCGTGCCGGAGAAGTTCTGCTCGTCGTAGTCGCCGATGGTGGCCCCGGGGAAGCACTCCGCGAGCGCCCCCAGGTCCTGGAAGTGCGCCCAGGTGGCGTCGACCGGGGTGGGGACGGTGAACGAGTGGGACAGGTCCATCGAGTGATCAGCCCCCCGCCGCGGTCACGACGGCGCGCCGGGTCAGCACGGTGGCCAGGTGCTTGCGGTACGACGACTCGCCGTTCAGGTCCGAGGGCGGGTTGGTGCCGTCGGCGGCCTTGCCGGCCGCCTCCCGCACCGCGTCCTCGGTGGCCTGCACGCCGACCAGGGCCGCCTCCACACCCCGCGCACGCAGCGGGGTGTTGCCCATGTTGGTCAGCCCGACGCGGGCCTCGGCGATGACGCCGCCCTCGACCCGGACCGCCGCGGCCACGGCCACGATCGGCCACTGGTGCGCGACCCGGACGAACTTCTCGTAGTGCGCGCCCCAGCCGGTGTGCTTGGGGATGCGGACCTCGGTGAGGATCTCGTCCTCGCCGATGGCGGTCTCGAAGAGGTCGACGAAGAAGTCGTCCGCCTCGACGGTGCGCGTGCCGCCCGGACCGGCGATGACGAACTGGGCGCCGAGCGCGAGCGCCGGAGCCCCCAGGTCGCCGGCCGGGTCGGCGTGGGCCAGGGCCCCGCCGAAGGTGCCGCGGTGGCGGATCTGGGCGTCGGCCAGGTGCTCGACGGCCTTGCTCACCAGGGCGGCGTGCTCGGCCACGAGCGGGTCGGAACCGACCGCCGCGTGGGTGGTCATCGCGCCGATGACGATCGCGTCGCCGTCGTCGCGGATGCCCCGGATCGACTCGATCTTGCCGAGGTCGATGACCATCTCGGGTGCGTTGAGACGCATCCGGAGCACGGGCAGCAGGCTCTGGCCGCCACCGAGGATCTTGGCGTCGTCGCCGTGCTCGGCGAGGGCCGCGAGGGCGTCCTCGACCGTGGTGGGCGCGAGGTACTCGAACGGTGCGGGGATCATGCCTGCGTCCCTCCAGTGGTGCGGTCGGTGGTGCCTTCCATGCCGGTCGCCGGGTCGAAGTGCGCGGCGGCGGCACCCTCGGTCGGGTCCTCGCCCCCCGCTCCGACGCCGTTGACGGCCTTCCAGACGCGCTCGGGCGTGCAGGGCATCTGGATGTCGTTCACGCCGAGGTGGCGCACGGCGTCGACCACGGCGTTGACCACGGCCGGGGTGGAGGCGATCGTGCCTGCCTCGCCCACGCCCTTGGTGCCGAGCGTGTTGGTGATCGACGGGGTGGTGGTGTGGTCGATCTCGTAGTTCATCGTGTCGGCCGCCGTCGGCAGCAGGTAGTCGACGAACGAGCCGGAGACCAGGGTGCCGGCGTCGTCGTAGACCGCCTCCTCCCAGAGCGCCTGCGCGATGCCCTGGACCAGGCCGCCGTGGATCTGGCCCGAGACGATCATCGGGTTGATCACGTTGCCGATGTCGTCCACGCAGACGTACTTGCGCATCTTGACCGCACCGGTCTCGGTGTCGACCTCCATCGCGCACAGGTGCGTGCCGTGGGGGTAGTTGAAGTTCACCGGGTCGTAGGTGGCCTCGGAGTCCAGCGACGGCTCCATGCCCTCGGGGTAGTCGTGCGCCGAGAACATCGCCGCGGAGATCTCGCCGATGGCCATCCCCTGGTCGGTGCCGCGGACCGTGAACCGGCCCCCGGAGAACTCGATGTCGTCCACCGAGGCCTCGAGCAGGTGGGCCGCGACCGGCTTGGCCTTCTCGATGACCTTGTCGGCCGCCTTGACCAGCGCCTCGCCGCCGACGACCAGCGAGCGCGAGCCGTAGGTGTCCAGGCCCTTGCTCGCGATCTGGGTGTCGCCGTGCAGCACCTCGACGTCGTCGAAGGCGACCCCGAGCCGGTCGGCCACGATCTGGCTGAACGCCGTCTCGTGACCCTGGCCGTGCCCGGAGACACCGGTGACGACCTCGACCTTGCCGGTGGCCAGCATACGCACCGACGCGTGCTCCCAGCCGCCGGCGCCGTAGTTGAGCTGGCCGAGCACCCGCGAGGGGGCCAGGCCGCACATCTCGGTGAAGGTGGAGATGCCGATCCCGAGCTGGACCTTGTCGCCGGCGTCGCGACGACGCTTCTGCTCGGCGCGCAGCTCGTCGTAGCCGAACATCTCGCGGGCCAGCGCGGTGGCGGCCTCGTAGTTGCCGGTGTCGTACTCGAGCCCGGCCACCGTGGTGAACGGGAACTCCTCGTGCTTGATCCAGTTCTTCTCGCGCAGCTCGAGCGGGTCCATGTCGAGCTCGGCAGCGAGCTCGCTCATCATCCGCTCGATGCCGAAGGTGGCCTCGGGCCGGCCGGCGCCGCGGTAGGCGTCGGTCCAGGTCTTGTTCGTCAGCACCGTCTGGCAGTTGAACTGGTAGGCCGGGAACTTGTAGATGGCGTTGAACATGAACGCGCCGAGCACCGGCACGCCGCCACCGACGAGCGAGACGTACGCCCCGAGGTCGGCGAGCAGGTCCACCTTGAGACCGAGGACGTTGCCCTCCTTGTCGGCGGCCAGGGTCAGCTTCTGCCACTGGTCACGACCGTGGTGGGCCACCATCAGGCTCTCCGAGCGGGTCTCGGTGAACTTCACCGGCTTGCCCAGGCGGTTGGCGATGGCGAAGGTCAGCCACTCCTCCGGGGTGGTCTGGAGCTTGCCACCGAAGCCGCCACCCACGTCGGGGGCGATGACGCGGATCTTGGACTCCGACACCCCGGTGGTCGCGGCCAGCGCGAAGCGCAGGATGTGCGGCACCTGGGTGGCCGACCACATGGTGATCTGCTCGCCGGTCGGGTCGACCACCGTCGAGCGGGGCTCCATGAACGCCGGGATCAGGCGCTGCTGGCGGTACTCGCGCTCGATGACGACGCCGTCGGCACGGGCCTTCTCGATCGCCTCGTCGATGCTGCTGCCGGTGCCGGCCTCGAGGGAGTCGAACTTCCAGAACGCGGACTTGTTGGTGCCCAGGTCGGGGTGCGCGAGCACCTCGTCGTTGGCGGACTTCTTCAGGTCCAGCGCGGCCGGGAGCTCCTCGTACTCGACGTCGACGAGCTCGGCGGCGTCACGGGCCTCGGCCTGCGTCCTGGCCACGACGACGGCCACGATCTCGCCGGCGAAGCTGACCTTGTCGCTGGGGCACGGCAGGTGGGTCGGGGTGACTTGGTCGGTGGTGATCGCCCAGGCGTTGATCAGCACGCCCTGGCTCTCGCCGAGGTCGGCGCCGGTCAGCACCGCGACCACGTTGGGCGAGGCCTCCGCCTCGGTCTTCTCGATCGAGGTGATCTTCGCGTGCGCGAAGGGGCTGCGCACCATCGCGAGGTGCAGCATCCCCGGGAGCACGATGTTGTCGGTCCACCGGGTACGGCCCGTGATCAGGCGCTGGTCCTCCTTGCGGCGGCGCTCCTTGCCGATCTCCTTGGCGACCTCGGTGGGACGGTCCTGGGTGGTGGTCATGAGTCCATCTCCTCCGCGACGGCGCCGGCGGTGGAGGCGCCGGCACCGGATCCGGCCGCCTGCTTCACGGCCTTGACGATGTTCTGGTAGCCCGTGCAGCGGCACAGATTGCCCTCGAGCCCGAGGCGGATCTCCTCCTCGGTGGGGTCGGGGTTCTCCTCCAGCAGGGCGACGCTCTGCATGATCATCCCGGGGGTGCAGTAGCCGCACTGGAGGCCGTGGCAGTCCCGGAAGGACTCCTGCACGGGGTGCAGCACGCCGTCCTTGGCCAGGCCCTCGATCGTGGTCACCGACGCACCGTCGACCTGCACGGCGAGCACGTTGCAGGACTTCACCGAGGTGCCGTCGAGGTGCACCGTGCAGGCGCCGCAGTTGCTGGTGTCGCACCCGACCACCGTGCCGGTCTTGCCGAGCTTCTCGCGCAGGTACTGCACGAGGGTCGTTCGGGGTTCGACGTCGTCGGAGACCTTCGATCCGTCGACGGTGAGGCTGATCTTCGCCATGGCCTGCTCGCTCCCTTGCGTGGGCTGCCGTGCGTGAGCACGGGCGGTCACCGGACCCGCGTGTGACGTGGGTCTCTCGTGATGCTGACGCTAGGTCGCGACGGTTGGCCGATGGTTGGGGGTGCGGCGTCGGCCCGGGCTCAGCGCGAGGCGGCCGCGAGCTTGCCCTTGAGCAGGGGCTTCGCGGCGTGGTGCCGGTCCCCCAGGACCGACAGGCAGGTCTCGACGACCTCGGTGTCGTACGGCGCGAGGTCGGAGTAGCGCAGCACCGCGGCCGGCTCCGGGTCGACCAGGAGCGCCTCGCGCAGGGCCACCGCGACGTAGTCGGCCAGCTCGGACAGCGCCGGGCTGTTGGTGCCGGGCAGCAGGTCGCCGCCGTAGGCACGGACGGCGCGTGCGACCTGGCCCGCGCGCAGCAGGTCCAGCACCCGGTCGACGTCGGTGGTCACCGGCATCGTGAGCCGGTAGGGCCGGGAGGCCAGCTGGCCGCCGAGGGCGGCCCGCAGGTGCGAGACCTCGGCCTTGAGCGTCGAGAGCGTGACGGCCTGGTCGCCGTAGACCAGCGCGTGCAGCCGGTCCAGCGAGAGGCCCTCGGGGTGCAGCGCGAGCAGCGCGAGGATCTCGGTCTGACGGCGGTTGAGCAGCAGCCGTTGGCCGTCGTGGCGCACCTCGGCGGTGCCGAGCAGGCGCATCACCAGGCCCGGCTCGGACTCGAGCGAACCGCCGACCGGGCCGGCGCCGTCGGCGTGGCCGATGAGGTCCTCCAGCGCCGTCGGCTGGTGGGCCGAGCGCGGCATCGCCGACTCGATCAGCCGCGCCATGACCCGGGCGGTGGCCAGGCCGATGGGGTGGCTGCGGTCCCAGGTGGTCGACAGGTCGATGACCCCGATCTGGCGCCCGCTGTGGGGGTCGAAGACGGGCGCGGCCCAGCACACCCAGTTGTGCACGATCGGGGCGTAGTGCTCGGCGGAGAACACCATCGACGGCGTGGCCATCCGGGTGGCCAGGTCCAGGGCGTTGGTGCCGACCGACTGGTCGTCCCAGCGTGCGCCGGGAGCGAAGTTGACGGCCTCGGCCTTGCGGCGCATCACGCGGCCGCCGTAGGTCCACAGGATCCGGGTCTGGGCGTCGGTCACGGCCAGGACCAGGTCGCCGTCCGCGGCGGTGCGCCGCAGCTCGGCCTCGACGCCGGCCACGGCCTCCTGCAGCGGGGAGTCCTGCCACAGCGACGCGGTCTCGTCCTCGTCGGCCATCGGCGCCGCCTCGACCCCGGTGGGCACCGTGGCCACCGAGCGGGTCCAGCTGGACAGGATCTCGGGCCGCACCAGCGAGTCGGACGAGTCGCCGTTCTCCACGAAGGAGGTCCATGCCTTGAGCGTCTGGACCTTCCGGGTGTGCAGCTCGTCGGTCCCCATCAGCTCCCCCGGTGCCGGTCCCTCGGTCCAGACGAACCTAGCACCGGGGCTGTGACGGGACTCACGTGTTCGCGCGCCGGACTAGCCCCGCGCGGGCCGGCGCAGCAGCACCGGCAGCAGCGCCCGCGGCGAGCCGGCGCGCACCGCGCCGACCCAGACCCCCGCTCCGTAGGCGAGGTCGTCGAGGCGGTGGGCGACGACGTAGGCCGCCGGCGACTGCGTCGCCCCGACCCGGTGGTGGTCCCACAGCCCCTCCCCCAGCGCCGCGACCAGCAGCGCGCGACGGGCCCGGCGGGAGCGGGTGGCGGCGAGCACGGCCAGCGGCCAGTGGTGGCGGGTCAGCGACGCGGCGGTCTGGGTCAGCACCGCCCCGACCCCGCGGGAGGCCAGGACGGCGGCGTCCGCGGCGGGCCGCTCGCCGGGCAGCCGACGGGCGAGGACGACGGTCGCGGTGCCCCATGCCGCCGCCGCGACGGGGAGGGACCAGCGGCGCTGGGCCAGCAGCGCCACGGCCGTGACCGCCGCCCACGGCGTCAGCACGACCGGGGCGACGGCGTCGCCGTGACGGCGGGCGAGGTCGGCCGCCGAGCCGCCGTAGAACGCCTTGCGTCGCAGCCAGGCCGCCGGCCCCGCGCGGTGGTCGTGACGCACCCGCGCCGCGGGCTCGTACCGGACCCGCCAGCCCGCGGCGACCAGGCGCCAGACGAGGTCGACGTCCTCGCCGCTGCGCAGCTCCTCGGCGAACCCGTCGCCGAGGGCCTCGACCCGCGCGAGCCAGCAGGCGCTCGGGACGTAGGAGACCGGCGCCCGGGGGCGGACCTGGGCGGCGTGGCGTCCCAGGTCGAGCGACGAGCGGTCGGTCTCGTACGCCGCCACCCACCGGGCAGGGCGGCCCGCCGGCGCGACCCCCGCGAGCGCGAGCACGCGGGGGGCGGCCACCGCCACCAGGGGGTCGTCGAGGTGGCGGCGCAGGGTGCCCAGCCAGCCCGGCTCAGGCACGACGTCGGAGTCGACGAAGGCCACCAGCGGGGTCGTGACGGCGGCCAGGCCGGTGTTGCGCGCCGCGGCCGGCCCGCGGTTGACCGGGTGCCGCAGCAGCCGGGCGCCGTGCGCCGCGGCGACGGCCGCGACCGGGCCGGGGTCGGTCGAGGCGTCGTCGACGACCACGACCGGCACCCCGGCCGGGCCGGTCGGGAGCGCGGCCAGCAGCCGGGCCAGCTCGTCCGGGCGGTCGTGCACCGGCACCACGACGGTCACGCCGACCACGGCGTCGTCGGCCGGCGGCGGGTCGGGCCACCACGGCTCGGCGACGCCCGCGTCCAGCAGGGTGCGGGCCAGCCGCCGACCCACGGGGTCCTCGACCAGGGCGGGCAGGCCGGCCACGATCCCGGCCGCCAGGGGCACCAGCCGCAGGACGCGGTCGGCGCCGTACCCCGTCAGGGTCCGGCTGCCGTCCGCCGCGCGCGAGCCCAGCCGGGCACCGGGCAGCAGGCGCAGGCCGGTGCCCTCGGGGACGGGCGCGGAGGCGGGGGGCGGCGTGGTCATCGCGAGCCATCGTGGCCGGTCCCCGCCGCCCGGGCCACCGGGCCCCGGGGCGCGCCGTCCGGCGGACCCGGGGGACCTGTCCGGACGGGCAGGGTCGGCCCCCGCCCGCGGAGGAGTCTTCGGGTCCTCGTCTGGCGTGTGGGGTGGGTCACTCCTAGCGTCCGCCGAGAGCCCATCGCCACACCCCCAGGAGGATCCGACATGCAGGTCGACGAGCTGCTCAAGCCGTTCCCGATCAAGGAGTTCCACCCGTTCCCCCGAGCCCTGATGGGGCCGGGGGCG
The DNA here is from genome assembly GCA_038256225.1 of Propionibacteriales bacterium. Lineage (GTDB taxonomy): Bacteria > Actinomycetota > Actinomycetes > Propionibacteriales > Nocardioidaceae > Nocardioides. The sequence goes on from JBBSKO010000060.1 coordinate 10,079, forward strand.
CACGAGATGATCGGCCCGGAGGCCCTCAAGATGGGCTTCCGCAAGACGCTCGTCATGACGTCGGGCCTGCGCGGCACCGACATCGTGCACAAGATCGTCGAGTCGATGAAGTACCACGGTCTCGAGGTGGTGGTCTACGACAAGGTCGAGTCCAACCCCAAGGACTACAACGTCATGGACTCGGTGAAGCTCTACCAGGAGAACGCCTGCGACTCGTTCGTCTCCATCGGCGGCGGCTCCTCGCACGACGCCTGCAAGGGCGCCCGCGTCTCGGTGGCCCACGACGGCCGGAACGTGAACGAGTTCGAGGGCTTCAACATGTCCGAGAACCCGAAGAACCCGCCGCACATCGCGGTCTCCACCACGGCCGGCACCGGCTCGGAGACGTCGTGGGCCTACGTCATCACCGACACCACGACCGACCCCGACAACCCGCACAAGTACGTCGCCTTCGACGACGCCTCGGTGACCTCGCTGGCGATCGACGACCCGGTGCTCTACTTCGACTGCCCGGTCGACTACACCGCCCAGTGCGGGTTCGACGTGCTCGCGCACGCCTCCGAGCCGTACGTCTCCCGGCTGAACTTCGAGCCCTCGCTCGGCAACGCGCTGCACGCGATCAAGCTGACCAACGAGCACCTGCGCCAGGCCGTGTGGAACGGCCAGGACCTCGCCGGCCGCGAGGGGATGATGTACGCCCAGTACATCGCCGCCCAGGCGTTCAACTCCGGCGGCCTCGGCATCATCCACTCGATCTCGCACGCGGTGAGCGCCTTCTACGACACCCACCACGGCCTCAACAACGCGATCGCGCTGCCGCGGGTCTGGGCGTTCAACATGCCCAGCCAGTACAAGCGGTTCGCCGACATCGCCCGCGCGATGGACATCGACACCCACGGCATGACCGACATCCAGGCCGCCGACGCCGCGCTCGCCGCGTCGATCCGGCTGCTGCGCGACGTGGGGATCACCGAGCGGTTCGTCGACGTGACCGCCGACAGCTACTCGAAGAACCGCCTGGGCCAGGGCCCGACCGCGTACTACGAGAACGCCAAGGTGATCAGCGGCGACGAGGCCGACGTGGCCCGGATCACGAACCACGTCCTCGGCGACGCCTGCACGCCCGGCAACGCCAAGGAGTGCACCTTCGAGACGGTGCAGCCCGTGGTCGACCACTGCAT
>JBBSKO010000061.1:0-11089 GCA_038256225.1 Propionibacteriales bacterium
TCGCGGGCCCCGAGGCCGCGGCCGCCCGGGCGCTGCGCGACCTGGTCGCCGGCGTGCGCACCTCGCTGGCCGACGGGGCCTCGGCCGAGGACGCGCTCTGGGCCCTCTGGTCCGGCACGGACTGGCCCCGGCGGCTCCGTCGCGCCGCCGAGCAGGGCGGCTCCACCGCCCGGCGCGCCCACCGTGACCTCGACGCCGTGGTCGCGCTGTTCGAGCAGGCCGGCCGTGTGGAGGAGCAGCGTGACCACACCGGGGTCGTCACCTTCCTCGAGCAGCTGACGGCCCAGCAGATCCCCGGCGACACCCTGGCCGAGCGGGGTGCCCGCGGCTCGGCGGTGCGCCTGCTCACCGCGCACCGGGCCAAGGGCCTGGAGTGGCGCCTGGTCGTCGTGGCGCACGTGCAGCAGGGCGGGTGGCCCGACCTGCGCCGCCGCGCCACGCTGCTCCAGGCCGACCGGATCGGGCGTGACGAGCTGCTCCCGCCGGTGACGACCCGCGAGCTCCTCGCCGAGGAGCGGCGCCTGTTCTACGTCGCCTGCACCCGTGCCCGCGAGCGGCTGGTGGTGACCGCGGTGGCCTCCGACGACGACGACGGCGAGCAGCCCTCGCCGTTCCTGGCCGAGCTCGGGCGCGAGGTGCGCCGCACGACGGGGCGCCCGCGCCGGCCGCTGTCGATGACCGGTCTGGTCGGCGACCTCCGCCGCACCCTCGCCGACCCCGCGTCACCGCCTGCCCTGCGCGACGCGGCCGCCGTACGCCTGGCCCGGCTGGCCGGGGAGACCCAGGGCTCCCGGGCGCTGGTGCCCGCCGCGGACCCCGGCACCTGGTGGGGCACCCGGGCGGCGTCCCGCTCGGAGGTGCCGCTGCGCGACCCCGACCGCGCCGTGCCCCTCTCGGCCAGCGTCCTCGACGCGCTGGCCACCTGCCCCGCCCGCTGGTTCTTCGAGCGCGAGGCCGGCGGCGCGGCGGCCTCCCACCAGTCCGCGAACCTCGGGCAGGTCGTCCACGCCCTCGCCGAGCGGGTGGGGCGCGGCGACGTCGTGGCCGACCCGGCCGACCCCGACGGCGAGGGCGTGCTGGTGGCCGAGCTGATGGGGCACGTGGAGCAGGTGTGGGGCCGGCTCAGCTTCCGCACGCCCTGGTCCTCGGCCCGGGAGAAGGCCCGGGTCAGGCTCGCGCTGGAGCGCTTCGTGCACTGGTCGCGCACCAACCCGCGCCGGCTGGTGGCCACCGAGGCCCGGTTCGAGGCCGAGGTCGTGCTCGACGACGGTCAGCGGGTGCGCCTCGGCGGCTACGCCGACCGGCTCGAGGTCGACCGCGACGACGGTCGGCTCGTCGTGGTCGACCTGAAGACCGGCAAGAGCAAGCCGAGCCGGCCGGAGGTGGAGCGGCACGTCCAGCTCGCGCTCTACCAGTACGCCGTCGACGAGGGCGGGCTGCGCCCGGCCCTGACCGAGTCGGTGGCGGATGCCTCGAGCGAGGAGCCGCCGGTGGCCGAGGGCGCCCGGTCCGGTGGTGCGGAGCTGGTCCAGCTGGGGCTGGCCGACGGCACCGACGCGACCGTCCAGCGGCAGGAGGCCCACGACGCCGACGCCCCCGAGCGGGCGGTGCTGCGCGAGCGGCTCGCCGCGGCGGCGACCCTCCTGCGCACCGAGGTGTTCCCCGCGACGCCCGGTCCGCACTGCCGCGAGTGCCCGTTCGTCGCGATCTGCCCGGCCCGCAGCGCCGGGGCGGTGGTGCAGCAGTGACCCCCCGCAGGATCGACACGCCGGAGGAGCTCCAGCGGGCGATGCGCACCGACCACCCGCCGAGCCCCCAGCAGTGGGCGGCCATCACCGCCCCGCTGGCCCCGGCCGTCGTCATCGCCGGGGCCGGGTCGGGCAAGACCACGCTGATGGCTGCCCGGGTGGTCTACCTCGTGCTGACCGGGCAGGTCCGCCCCGAGCAGGTGCTCGGCCTGACCTTCACCACCAAGGCCGCCGCCGAGCTGCGCACCCGCATCCGCGACGCGCTCGTGGCGGCGGGGGCGCTGCCGGCACCGGGCGTGCTCGCCCCGGCGCCCCCGCCCGGTCCCGCCGGCCCGGACGGGGACGCGGCCGACGACCCGGTCGAGCCGACGGTGCTCACCTACAACGCCTACGCCGCCCAGCTGCTCACCGAGCACGGTCTGCTGATCGGCCACGAGCCGGACACCAGGGTGGTCACCGACGCGGCCCGCTTCCAGCTCGGCGGCCGGGTCGTCGACCGGTTCCCCGGCGACGTGCAGCACCTCACCGACCACCCGCCCACGGCGATCCAGAACCTCCTGGCGCTGGACGGGTCCATGAGCGAGCACCTCCGCGACGCCGACGACGTCCGCCGCGTCGACGCCGAGGCCCGGGCGGCGTTCGTCCGCGCCCGGGACGCCGAGGAGGCCGGCAAGGACCGCAAGGGGCACCGCGAGGCGGTGGAGAGGGCGATCCACGCCATCGACCGCCGCGGCGAGCTGCTCGGCCTCGTGGCGGGCTACCGCCGGCTCAAGTCCGACCTCGGGCTGATGGACTTCTCCGACCAGATCGAGCTCGGCGCCCGGCTGGCCGACGAGCGCCCCGAGGTGGGGGAGCGGGAGCGCGGCCGGTTCGCGGTGGTCCTGCTCGACGAGTACCAGGACACCTCGGTCGCCCAGGCGCTGATGCTCTCCAGGCTCTTCTCCGGCCCCGACCCGGCCCGCGGTCGCGGCCACGCGGTGACCGCCGTCGGCGACCCCAACCAGGCCATCTACGGCTGGCGGGGGGCCTCGGTGTCGAACATCCTGGGTTTCGACCGGTCGTTCCCGCCGGCGGCCGGGACGGCACAGCTGTTCCCGCTGAGCGTCAACCGGCGCTCGGACACCCTCGTGCTCGACGTGGCCAACCGCGTGGCGGCGCCCCTGATGGACCTCTACGACGAGGTCGAGCCCCTCCTGCCGAGCCCGACCGCGGCCCCCGGCCACGTGGGCCTGCACGTCCACGACACGCACGCCGACGAGCTCGACTGGCTGGCGCGGGAGGTGCGCGCCGAGCACGACGCGGGTCGGGCCTGGTCCGACGTCGGGGTGCTGGTGCGCGACAACTCCCACGCCGCCGAGGTGTTCGACGCGCTGTCCGGGGCCGAGGTGCCGGTGGAGATCGTGGGCCTGTCCGGGCTGCTCCGCCTGCCCGAGGTGGCCGAGGTGGTCGCGACCCTGCACCTGATGCAGGACGTCACCGCGAACGCCGCCCTGCTGACCCTGCTGACCGGGCCCCGGTGGGCGGTCGGCCCCCGTGACCTGCGGCTGCTGCAGCAGCGGGCGGCCGGGTTGGCTGGCGGGCGCGGTCGGGCCCCGGAGGTCGCGTCCGGCATCGGCGAGCAGCTGCTGGCGATCGCCGACGGCGTCGACCCGGCCGAGGTGGCCGCGCTCGACGACGCCCTGCACGACCCCGGCCCGGTGGCGTACTCCGCGACGGCCCGCGAGCGGTTCGCCCTGCTCGCCGACGAGCTGCGCTCCCTGCGGGGGCACGTGGGCGAGCCGCTGCTCGACCTGGTGCGCCGGATCATGGACGCCTCCGGCGTCGACGTCGAGCTGGCCTCCGCCGTCGGGCCGGCGGCGGCGACCCGTCGCGAGAACCTCGACCTGTTCGTCAAGGCGGTGGCCGACTTCCGGGGCGTCGACGGCGAGGTGACGCTGCCGGCCCTGCTGGCCTACCTGACCGCCGAGGAGGACGGCGCCGGCCTGGACCTGGCCACCCCGACGGAGGCCGACTCGGTCAAGCTGCTCACGGTCCACCGCTCGAAGGGTCTGGAGTGGCCCACCGTGTTCCTGGTGGGGGTGGGGGAGACCCGGTTCCCCTCGAACCGCTCCCGCACCCTGTGGACCTCCTCGCCGGCGGTCCTGCCCGCGCCGCTGCGCGGTGACGCGGACGACCTCCCGCAGCTGGCCGGTCACGACAAGGACGCGCTCGAGGCCTACCGGCAGGCCACCCGCGACCACGACGCCCAGGAGGAGCTCCGGCTGGCCTACGTCGCCCTCACCCGGGCCGAGCACCGCGAGCACGTCTCCTCCTACTGCTGGGGGTCGCGCAACACCCCGTTCGGCCCGTCCGCCTACCAGCGCACGGTGCGCGAGCTGCTGACCGAGCGCGGCCTCGAGGTCGGCTCCTGGCGGGAGAAGCCCGCCAAGGGCGAGGCGAACCCGTACGCCGAGGTGGACACCAGCGTCCCCTGGCCGCACGCGGGGCGGGGGACCGAGACAGCCCTGCGCCTCGAGGCGGCTGCGCGGGTGCAGGCGGTGCGCGAGGCCACCCACCGCTCCGCAGCACCACCGCCGGGTGCGGAGCCGGACGTGATCGAGGCCGCCCGGATCGCGGAGTGGGACGACGAGATCGAGCGCCTGCTGACCGAGGCGCGGTCCGCGCGCGCCGGCTCCCGCGAGGTGACGCTGCCGTCGTCGCTGTCGGCGACCTCGCTCGGGCGGCTGCGGGAGGACCCCGAGGGCTTCGCCCGGGACCTCGCCCGACCGATGCCCCGCCCACCGGCGCCCGAGGCCCGGTTCGGGACCCGGTTCCACGCCTGGGTCGAGGCTCGCTTCGGCCAGCAGCTCCTGCTCGACCCCGACGACCTCCCCGGTCGGGCCGACGGTGACATCGAGGACGACGCGGACCTGGCCGCGCTCGCGGCCTCCTTCGAGCGCAGCGAGTTCGCCGAGCGGGCCCCGTACGCCGTCGAGCCGTCCTTCGCGCTGGTGCTGGCCGGGCAGGTCGTGCGCGGACGGATCGACGCCGTCTACGCCGAGGAGGTCGACGGCCGGCCCGGGTTCCTGCTGGTCGACTGGAAGACCAGCCGCGCGCCGAACGCCGACCCGCTGCAGCTCGCGGTCTACCGCCTGGCCTGGGCCGAGCTGCACGGGATGGAGCCCGAGCAGGTGCGGGCCGCGTTCTTCTACGTCCGCACCGGCCGGCTCGTCGAACCGGTGGACCTGCCCGGCCGGCCGGAGCTGGAGGGCCTGCTCACCCCGTCGGGCTGAGGTCCCCGCGGCGCTCCAGCGTGGCCACCACCGCCCGGGCGGCGGCCCGACCGGCGCGGGTGGCGCCGATCGTGCTGGCCGACGGGCCGTAGCCCACCAGCTGGACCCGGGGGTCCGCGACGGCGGTGGTGCCGTCCAGGGTGATCCCGCCGCGCTCACTGCGCAGCCGCAGGGGCGCGAGGTGACCCACCGCCGGCCGGAAGCCGGTGGCCCAGAGGACGGCGTCGACCGGCTCCCGGGTGCCGTCGGCCAGGCGCACGGCGCCGGCCTCGAGTGCGGCGAACATCTCCCGGCGTCGGTACGCCCCGAGGTCGGCCGCGGCACGCTCCTGCTCGCGCAGCACCAGACCGGTCACGCTCACAACGCTGGCCGGAGGGAGTCCGCGGCGGACCCGCTCCTCGACCTGTGCCACCGCGGCCCGGCCGGCCTCGGGGGTGAAGTCGTCGGTGCGCCACACCGGGGGGCGTCGGGTGAACCACAGGGTCTCCGTCACCGGCGCGACCTCGCCGAGCAGCTGCACCGCCGAGGCTCCGCCGCCGACGACCGCGGTGCGCAGCCCGCGGAACGCCTCGGGCCCGGGGTAGTCGTGGGTGTGCCACTGCGGCCCGGCGAAGACGGTCCGACCGGGGTAGGCCGGGACGAACGGCCGCGTCCAGGTGCCGGTCGCGTTGACCAGGGCCCGCGTCCGCAGGTCCCCGCGGTCGGTGCGCACCACGAGCAGCCCGCTGCCGTCGGCGGCGTCCTCGACCCGGCGCACCGTGACCGGCCTCGCGACGGGCAGGTCGTGGTCGCGCTCGTACGCCGCGAAGGACGCCGGCACCACTACGGTCGCCGGGCCGGCGCCGGTCGGCTCCTCGGCGTCGGGCAGCGCGGCCACCCCGTGCACGTCGTGCATCGTCAGGGAGTCCCACCGGTGCCGCCACGCGCCACCGGGGGCGGCGTCGGCGTCCAGCACGACGTGCGGCACCCCGCGCCGCTGCAGGTGGAAGGACGTCGAGAGCCCGGCCTGACCGGCCCCGACGACGACCGCGTCCACCACCTCCACGTCGGTGACAACACCGGGCCCCGCCGCCGTAGTCCCCGCCCGACCGGCACCGCCCGGTCGGGCGGGCTAGCCTCGCCGACGTGATCCACGCCTACGAGCAGATGGCCGCCGACCCCCACGACCGGCTCGGGGTCCGGCGCCGGGACGGGTCGTGGCTCGCCGAGCGCTGGAAGGACCCGGCGACCCGGGTCCTGGTCGTCTCCGGGACCCGGGTGCGTCCCCTCGCGGGGCGGCCGGCGTGGGTGGCACCCGTCGAGGCCCCCGAGGGCGTGCGGGTCCTGCTCGGCGAGCGGGCCGGCACGACGTACGCGGCCGTGGTCGCGCCCTCCACCCGGGCCCGGGACGAGGACGGGTGGCTGGCCCTGCGCGACCTGCTCCCGGTGCTGTCCGGCGAGGCCGCCGAGGACGCGCCGATGGTCTTCCACGCCCTCGGCCTGGCCGAGTGGATGGCCTCCACCCGGTTCTGCCCGCGCTGCGGCGCGGGCCTGGAGCCGGTGGCGGCCGGCCACGAGCTGCAGTGCCCGCGGTGCGGGCGCCGGCAGTTCCCGCGCACGGACCCCGCGGTGATCATGACCGTCACCAGCGGCGAGCCCGGCAGCGCCGACGAGCGGTGCCTGCTCGGGCACCAGTCGGTGTGGCCCGAGGGCCGTTACTCCACGCTCGCCGGCTTCTGCGAGCCCGGCGAGACCCTCGAGGACGCCGTGCGTCGCGAGGTCGCCGAGGAGGTCGGGATCACCGTCGGCGAGGTCACGTACGTCGGCAACCAGCCCTGGCCGCTGCCGGCCAGCCTGATGCTCGGGTTCATCGGCCGTGCGACGACCACCGAGATCGCGGTCGACCAGGACGAGATCGAGGACGCCCGGTGGTTCACCCGCGAGGAGCTGCGTACCGAGGCCGAGGCCGGCCGGGTGGTGCTGCCGGGACCCATCTCGATCAGCCGGGCGCTGATCGAGGGCTGGTACGGCGGCCCGCTGCCGGGGTCCTGGTGACTCAGGCCAGGCTGGCCAGCTTCTCCTTGACCTGCGCCAACGACGGGTTGGTCTGCGACGAGCCGTCGCTGTAGACGAGGGTGGGCACCGTCTGGTTGCCGTTGTTGGCCGTCTCCACGACCTGCACCGCCGACGGTTCCTGCTCGATGTCGACCATGTCGAAGGCGATGCCCTCCCGGTCGAGCTGGCTCTTGAGCCGGTGGCAGTAGCCGCACCAGGGGGTGCTGTACATGGTGAAGGTGCTCATCGGGGGTGTCGCCTCCGCGGTCTAGGGTCGGACGTACACCCGATCGAACCATCGTCGAGCAGCAGTTGTTCCCCTGGGAGGGCCCACCAGTGATCACGCAGTGAGCGAGCTGCTCGACGCGCTCGACCCCGAGCAGCGACGCGTCGCCGAGACCCTGCGCGGCCCCGTCCGGGTGCTCGCCGGGGCCGGGACGGGCAAGACGCGCGCGATCACCCACCGCATCGCCCACGGCGTCGCGACCGGCGTCTACGCCCCGACCGAGGTGCTGGCGGTCACCTTCACCACCCGCGCCGCGGGTGAGATGCGCGGCCGGCTGCGCGCCCTCGGGGCCGGCAGCGTCCAGGCCCGCACCTTCCACTCCGCCGCGCTGCGCCAGCTGCGCTACTTCTGGCCCCACGTGCACGGCACCGAGCTGCCCCGGCTGGTCGACTCCAAGCTCGGTCTCGTGGCGACCGCGGCCCGGCGCCAGCGGCTCCGGCCCGACCAGGCCCTGCTGCGCGACCTCGCCGGGGAGGTGGAGTGGGCCAAGGTCAGCAACGTCCACCCCGACGACTACCCCCGGATCGCCCCGGCCCGCCGCCGCGACGTCAACGGCGTCGACGCCGAGACCGTCGCCCGCGTCCTCGGTGCCTACGAGGAGGTCAAGCGCGACCAGGGCGTGATGGACATGGAGGACGTGCTGCTCCTCGACGCCGGCCTGCTCGCCGAGGACGAGCGGGTGGCGGCCCAGGTGCGCCAGCAGTACAAGTTCTTCGTCGTCGACGAGTTCCAGGACGTCTCGCCGCTGCAGTCCGCGCTGCTCGACCTGTGGCTCGGGGGCCGCGACGAGATCTGCGTGGTGGGCGACCCCGCCCAGACCATCTACTCCTTCGCCGGGGCCGACGCCTCCTACCTGCGCGACTTCACCCGCAAGCACCCCACCGCGACCGCGGTCGAGCTGGTGCGCAACTACCGGTCGACACCGCAGGTCGTCACCGCCGCCAACGACCTGCTGCGCGGCACGCCCAGCCGCAGCGTCGAGCTGCGCGCCCAGCGACCGGCGGGGCCCGAGGTCCACTACGAGGGCAGCCCCGACGAGGTCGCGGAGGCCGAGCGGATCGCCGCCCGCGTCGCGGCGCTGCGCGCGGAGGGCCAGGCGCTGTCCGAGGTGGCGGTGCTGTTCCGGATCAACGCCCAGTCCGAGGCCTACGAGGAGGCCCTGGCCTCGCGGGGCGTCCCGTACGTCGTGCGCGGCGCCGGGCGCTTCTTCGACCGCGCCGAGGTCCGCGAGGCGGTGACCCGTCTGCGCGGGGCCGCCCGCGGCGGGGAGGACGACGGCGAGCTGGTGGACCTGGTGCGCGCCACCCTGGCCGGGATGGGGTGGTCCCCGGAGGCGCCGACCGCACGCGGACAGACCCGGGACCGCTGGGAGTCCTGGCAGGCCCTGGTCGACCAGGCCGCCGCCCTGGTGGCCGAGGAGCCGACCGCCGACCTGTCGCTGTTCGTGGCCGACCTCGACCGTCGCGCCTCCGAGCAGCACGCGCCCACGGCCGAGGGCGTCACGCTGTCCACCTTCCACGCCGCCAAGGGCCTGGAGTGGGACGTCGTCTTCTGCGCCGGCGTGCACGACGGCACGCTGCCGATCACCTACGCCGACACCCCGGAGGCGATCGAGGAGGAGCGCCGGCTGCTCTACGTCGGGATGACCCGTGCCCGGCGCGAGCTGGCGGTGTCCTGGGCGGCGGCGCGACAGCCGGGAGGTCGCGGGCAGCGCAAGCCGTCGCGGTTCCTCGACGCGCTGCTGCCCGAGGAGACCGCGCGGGCCTCGGCGCCGGGTCGTACCCGTCGCAAGGCCGTCACCTGCCGCACCTGCGGCACGCCGCTGGGGTCGGCGGCGGAGAAGAAGCGCGGTCGCTGCGCCGGGTGCCCGGTCGCCTACGACGAGGAGCTGTACGACCGGTTGCGCGCGTGGCGCAAGGAGCGGTCCTCGGCCGACGAGGTCCCGGCTTTCGTGGTCTTCACCGACGCGACCCTCGAGCTCATCGCCGAGCACCGTCCGCGCACGCCCCAGGCGCTGGGCGCGATCAGCGGCGTCGGACCGGCCAAGATCGAGCGCTACGGCGAGGACGTCCTGGGCCTGGTCGGCTGACCCGGCCGAGGACCCGGCCGCCGAGACGAGTTCTCGCGGTGGTCCAGACCAGTGCGGGCGCCCGTCGTCGCAGGTCAGGGCGTCGGGGGTGGGCCCGGGGTGTCCGCCCGACGGACCCCTCCCCGGACGACGGTCGTTAATTCGGTTGCCGCCCCCGAACGCCCGGCGATAACGTGCACTCACTGCCTCGGTCGAGGCAGCACCACCGCGCACCACGGGCCCGACGATCCCGGCGCACGACGCACACGAGGAGGTGCCACCGATGACGATCAACCTCACCACGATCACCGCGGCCACGGACGCCGTGCGCATCGGCGTGCCCACCCGCGTCGTCGCTGCCTGCCCGTCCTCCGCGGTCATCACCGAGCCGGCCGCCCGTGAGCGTGCCCTCGCGCCGAACCAGGCCATGTCCACGGGACACGTCCGTCTCGGCGCCGACGCCACCGGTTTTGCGGAGACCCCTGCCTGGAGCCCACCGACCTGAGTCCACCTCAGCTCGGCACCTCCAGGCCGCGGATCCCCATACCGGGATCCGCGGCCTTTCTCGTTCCCGGAGACAGGCCCGGACCCGGACGCAGAGGCCACCTCGGCCCCTCCCGCTCCCGGCGCACCCGCGCCGGACCTGCTCATCCATCCGAGAAGGACACACCGAGAGAGGTGGCCCCATGACCACCAGCACCCTCGAGCCCAGCCTGGGCAGGCTCCACGAGACGGCCGACCAGGCGGAGCGCGAGACGCTGCCGTGCCGGGTCTACGACCCGGAGCTGTGGTTCGCCGAGTCGCCCAGCGACGTCGAGGACGCCAAGGCGCTGTGCCAGGCCTGCCCGGTCCGCGGCCTGTGCCTCGACGGCGCGCTCGACCGCGGCGAGCCCTGGGGCGTGTGGGGAGGAGAGCTGTTCCTGCAGGGAGCAGTGATCCCCCGCAAGCGCCCCCGCGGCCGGCCGCGCAAGGACGCGGTCGCCTGACACCCGCCGTGCCGGCGGGACCGCGTCGGCCCGCACAGCCCGTCCACCCCTCAGCAGACCCCACCGACACGACCAGGAGCACCACGATGAACCTCATGCACGAAGACCTCGCACGGGCCCGGATGGCCGCACGCCAGGAAGAGGCGCAACAGCTGCGCGCGGGCAGCCAGCTCGTGCGGGCCCGCCGCCTGAGCCGCAAGGCCGAGCGGGCCGCGCAGCAGGCCCGGCTCGCCCTCGCCCGTGCCCTCTAGGCACCCGCGCAGCACCCCGACCAGGACCCGGGACGACGTCGTCGTCCCGGGTCCTGCCGCGTCCACCGGGCCCCTGCCCCGACCCGCACGACGTAGGTTGACCGGATGAGCGGCGAGCCACCCACCGTGTCGACCTGCGACCTCTGCGGGCGCACCGAGAGCAACGCCGCGGTCCTGCTCACCTGGACGACGGCGGTGGAACGAGGCCGCCCGCACCGCTGCTGCGGACCCTGCGCGCGGGGGCACCTGCGGGCGATGGAGGCCAGGCTGGACCCCGAGCACTGGTGAGCCGTCGCGGTCAGCGGGTTGGGCGGCTGGGCCGAGCGGGTCGCCCGGGCCCGCCCGCACTGGAGGGGCAGTTCCCGGGGTTCGCGCGCCGTGCAGGGCGCGCGGAGTCGGGGGATCCCCGCTCGGGCGGGGATTCCTGGGACAGGTGGGGCGTCA
>JBBSKO010000062.1:0-11074 GCA_038256225.1 Propionibacteriales bacterium
CACAGCGTTACAGCTGCGCCCCGGGTCAGACGAGGGCGGCGGCCGCAGTGCCGCTGGTCTCCGTCGACGAGCCCGGGGCGAGCATCGCCGCCAGCTCGGCCTCGAAGCAGCCCAGCAGCCGCTGCGGGTCGGGCACGACCGTGGTGTCGGTCTTGAAGCCGACGTGGACGGATCCGGCGTAGGTGAAGATGCACGTGCCCACGGCCTGCTCACCCGACCCCGGCACCCATCCCAGCAGCCCACCGATCCGGGTGCCCGCGAGATAGCGGTGCTCCGGGGGGCCGGGCACGTTGGTCGTGACGCCGACGGCCTTGGCCGCGAAGAACCGGACCAGCGCCCGGCCCACGGTCTCCCCCAGCAGCCCGATCACGTGGAGCAGGGCGAAGGTCAGCACCGGCTCCGGCGACCTCTTGATCACCCCCATCCGCCGCTGCACCTCCTGCAGCCGTACACCGGCCTCCGGGGTCGCCGACGGCAGGCGCAGCAGCACGAGGGCGAAGCGGTTGCCCAGCCGTCGGGGCAGCGGCTTGTCCAACGGGCGGAGGTTGACCGGGATCATCGTGGTGACGTCCCGGGGCACCCCGTGGTGCTGGACCTGGTAGTCGTGCAGGGCCCCGGCGAGCGCCGCGGCCAGGACGTCGTTGACGGTCGCGCCGGTGCCCCGCGCGAGGTCCTTGACCCGGTCCAGCGGCACCGGGTCGCACCACACCACGGCCTTGCCCGGGGTGACCTGCCCGGTGAGCCGGGTCGGCGGGGTGCGGCTCAGCAGCAGCTTGGCCAGCACGGCCGGGGTGCGGACGGTGGCCGAGGCGGCGGCGCGGGCCCTCGCCGCCCGCCCGGGCCGCGGCTCCCGGGGACGGGGAGCAGCGGCCACCGCGGTCGCGGCGGGGCCGGGGTCCACGGGGGCGTCGGGGCCGGCGTCGGTCAGCGAGAGCAGGACGCGCGTCAGCGCGATCCCGTCGGCCAGGACGTGGTGCAGGCGGGCGTACAGGATCGTGCCGTCCGGGTGCCCCTCGAGGACCTGCACCACCCACGGCGAGCGGCCCGGGTCGAGCGGCTGCCCGAGGTGACGACCGACGTGCTCCTGCACCTCCTCGTCGCCGGCGCCCGCGGGCAGCCGGACCTCGACGAGGTGGTCGTCGAGGCGGAAGTCCTCGATCACGGTCCAGCGCGGCAGGCCCCCGGGGACGCGCGAGCGCGCCGGGCGGCGCCGGAACACCGGGAACCGGTCCACCACCCGCTCCTGCAGGACCCGGGCCAGACGCTCGCGGTCCAGGTCGCCCTCGAGCCGGACCAGGCACTCGATCACCATGAGGTTCTCGGGGCGGTCGGTGCGCCACCAGATCGAGTCGACGGGGTTGAGCGGGAAGTCGGCCACACCACAGCCTCCCAGGCCGGGGACCACCCTCCCCCGGTGAGCGCCGACACCCGGCGCCCGACGGCCGGCCGGACACTCAGCCCGGGGCCGACCCGACCATCCGCAGCGCGAGCTCGCGGTAGTGCACGGCGAGCGCCTCGGGGTCCCAACCGCGCGCGTCGTCGAACCAGCGGGCCAGGTCGATGCCCAGCGACAGCAGGGCGGCGGCGGTCATCCGCGGGTCCCCGGGGGCGAAGACGCCCGCCCGCGCCCCGTCCTCGATCACCGCGACGACCCGGGCGCTGATCGCCCGACGCAGGCCCTCGACCTCGGCGCGGTGCTCCGGCCCGAGCGCCTCCAGCTCGTAGTTGAGGATCCGCGCAGTGGTGTGGGCGCGGGCGTGGTGGCGCACGAAGTCGGCGGCCACGCGACCGAGCCGCTCGCGGTGGTCGTCGGAGCCCTCGGCGGCCCGGGTCACCAGGTCGAGGGTGCGCTGGTGGCCGGCGCGCGAGATCTCGTACAGCAGCTCCTCCTTGGAGCGGTGGTGCACGTAGAGCGCCGCCGGCGACATCCCCGCGGCCGCGGCGATGTCGCGCGTGGTGGTGCCGTGGAAGCCGCGCTCCGCGAACGCCGTCACCGCCGCGTCGAGCAGCCGCGCCCGCGCGTCCGCGGCGCGCGACGAGGTCACGGGGACGGGTTGACGGGACGTGGTCACGCGCACCAGAGTAAGCAAGCGCTTAGTCATTCGGCAACGACCCACACTACCTGGAGGCGCCCATGCAGGGCCTGGACGGCACCGCTGCGATCGTGACCGGAGCCAGCCGCGGGATCGGGCTGGCCATCGCTCAGCGTCTGGTCGCCGAGGGCTCCCGCGTGACGCTGACCGCCCGCAAGCCCGAGGCGCTGGACGCCGCGGTCGAGCAGATCACCGCCGAGCACGGTGCGGGCCGCGCGATCGCCGTGGCCGGCAACGCCGGCGACGCCGACCACCGCCGCGAGGCCGTGGCCGCCACCCTCGAGGCATTCGGCAGCGTGGACCTGCTGGTCAACAACACCGGCATCAACCCGAGCTACGGGCCGCTGATGGACCTCGACCTCGACGCCGCCCGCAAGACCGCCGACATCAACGGCGTCGCCGCGCTGGCCTGGGTCCAGGAGTGCCACCGGGCGTGGATGGGCGAGCACGGCGGGGCCGTGGTCAACGTCGCGTCCCTGGCCGGCGTCAAGCCGGCCCCGGGCATCTCCTGGTACGGCGCGACGAAGGCGCTGCTGATCCACCTGACCCGCGACCTCGCCGTCGAGCTCGGGCCGGGCATCCGGGTCAACGCGGTCGCGCCCGCGGTCGTGAAGACCCGGTTCGCCGAGGCGCTCTACGAGGGCCGCGAGGAGCAGGTCTCGGCGGCGTACCCGCTGAAGCGGCTCGGCGAGACCACCGACGTGGCCAGCGCCGTGGCGTTCCTGCTCTCCGACGAGGCCTCCTGGGTGACCGGCCAGTGCCTGACCCTCGACGGCGGCGTCAGCCAGACCGGCGGCGTCTGATGGCCACCGCCCCCGAGGTCCTCGAGGGCCGCGGCGTCGTCGTGACCGGCGCCGGCCGCGGGATCGGGCGCGCCCTGGCGGCCCGGGCCGTGCGCGAGGGCGCCCGCGTCGTGGTCAACGACCTCGACGCCGACGCGTGCCGCGAGACCGCCGAGGCCCTGGGCGCCACCGCGCTGCCCGGCGACTGCGCCTCGGTCGACGGCGTCGACGCGCTGGTCGAGGCGGCCACGGCCGAGCTCGGCCGGGTCGACGTCTGGTTCGCCAACGCCGGCATCGACGGCGCGCTCGGCGCCGCCGCCGGCTCCGGGACGAGCCTGGACACCAGCGAGGAGGTCTGGGCGCAGGTCCACGACGTCAACGTGATGGCCCACGTCCGCACCGCCCGCGCCCTGGTGCCCCGCTGGGTCGAGGGCACCGGCGACGGAGCCGGAGGTCGCCTGGTGGTCACCGCCTCCGCCGCCGGCCTGCTCACGATGATCGGCAGCGCGCCGTACTCGGTGACCAAGCACGCCGCCGTCGCCTTCGCCGAGTGGCTCTCGATCACCTACGGCGACCGCGGCGTGGCCGTCCAGGCGATCTGCCCCCAGGGCGTGGCCACCCGGATGCTCGAGGAGTCCGGTCCGCTGCAGGCCCTGCTCTCGCGCGACGCCGCGCTCGAGCCTGACGACGTGGCGCAGGCCTGGGTCGACTCCCTGGCCGAGGACCGCTTCCTGGTCCTGCCCCACCCGCAGGTGGCCGACTACTACGTCGCCCGCGCCACCGACACCGACCGCTGGCTGGCGGGCATGCGCCGCCTGCAGGCCCGCGCCCTGGGAGAACGATGACCGACGACACCACCGACCAGCTCACCACCGACCTCCGCGGGCTCGACCTCCCCGCCTTCCACCGCTGGTACGACGGCGAGCGCCCCGGCGACCTCGGCCCCGACCTGCGCGGCCGCTTCCTGGCCGGCGGCAAGTCCAACCTGACCTACGAGGTCACCGACGGCACGACCACCCGCGTGGTGCGCCGTCCCCCGCTCGGTCACGTCCAGGCCACCGCGCACGACATGGGCCGCGAGCACACCGTGATGAGCGCCCTGGCCGGCACCGCCGTCCCGGTCCCGCAGACCTACGCGATGTGCCGTGACACCGACGTGCTCGGCGCGGAGTTCTACGTCATGGAGCTGGTGCGGGGCACCCCGTACCGCACGGCCGACCAGCTGTCGCAGATCGGTCCCGAGGCCACCGGGCGCCTGGCCGGCGCGATGGTCGACGTGCTCGCCGCGCTGCACCAGGTCGACCCGGCCTCCGTCGGGCTCGAGGAGCTCGGCCGCCCGCAGGGGTTCCTCGAGCGCCAGGTGCGTCGCTGGTCGCGACAGCTCGAGGGCTCCTCGAGCCGTGAGCTGCCCGACGCCGACGCCCTCGTGACGCGGCTGCGCGAGAACGTCCCCGCCGGCGACGCCGAGGCCGTCCGCGCCGGGATCGTGCACGGCGACTACCGCCTCGACAACCTGCTGGCCGACCCCGACCGGGTGGGCCACGAGGTGCTGGCCGTCGTCGACTGGGAGATGGCCACCCTCGGCGACCCCCTGACCGACGTCGCCCTGCTGCTGGTCTACGACCGGCTCTCCTCCATCACCGGCGGCGCCGCCGTGGCCGACGCCTCCCGCGCGCCAGGCTACCCCGAGCCGGACGCGATCCTCGAGCGGTACGCCGCCGGCGGCGGCCTCGCGCTCGACACCCTCGACTTCCACCTCGGCCTGGCCTACTTCAAGCTGGCCGCCATCCTCGAGGGCATCCACTTCCGCCACCAGCAGGGCCAGACGGTCGGCGCCGGCTTCGACGGGGTCGGCGAGGCCGTCCCCACCCTGCTCGCAGCCGGCCTCGACGCCACCCGCTCGCTGGCCTGACCGCGCACCCCGCCCGCCCCCACCACCCGCACTCCGACCAGGGAGCCCCATGGACTTCGAGCTCGACGCCACCACCCAGGACCTGCAGGAGCGGCTCTGGGACTTCGTGAACCACCACGTCGTCCCGGCCGAGCAGGTCTTCCACGAGCAGCTCGGCAGCGGCGAGGAGCGCTGGGCGTGGTCCCGCGCGCCGGTCGTCGCCGAGCTGCGCGCCGAGGCCCGCTCGCGGGGCCTGTGGAACCTGTTCCTGCCGAAGGCGCACGGCGACCTCGGCGCCGGCCTGACGAACCTGCAGTACGCCCCGCTGGCCGAGATCACCGGTCACCACGGCACCCTCGCGCCCGCCGCGCTGAACTGCGCGGCGCCGGACACCGGCAACATGGAGGTGCTGGCGATGTTCGGCACCCCCGAGCAGCAGGAGCGCTGGCTGCGCCCGCTGCTCGACGGCGAGATCCGGTCGTCGTTCGCGATGACCGAGCCGGACGTGGCCTCCTCGGACGCCACCAACATCTCGACCTCGATCGTGCGCGACGGCGACGAGTACGTCATCAACGGCCGCAAGTGGTGGATCACCGGGGCGATGAACCCCGACGCCGAGATCATGATCGTGATGGGCAAGACCGATCCCGGGGCCGAGCGGCACCGCCAGCAGAGCCAGGTGCTGGTCCCCCGCGACACCCCCGGGCTGACCGTGGTCCGCCCGATGCACGTCCTCGGCTACGACGACCACGAGCACGGCGGGCACGCCGAGCTGCGCTTCGACGACGTCCGCGTCCCGGTGTCGAACCTGATCGGCGGCGAGGGCGAGGGCTTCGCGATCGCCCAGGCCCGCCTCGGCCCCGGTCGCATCCACCACTGCATGCGCTCGATCGGCGTCGCCGAGCGGGCGATCACCCTGATGTGCCAGCGCGTCGACAGCCGGGTCGCCTTCGGGCGGACCCTGTCCCAGCAGGGCGTGATCCGCGAGTGGATCGCCGAGTCGCGCGTCCGTCTGGAGCAGCTGCGGCTGCTGGTGCTCAAGACCGCGTGGCTGATGGACACCGTCGGCAACCGCGGGGCGCACTCCGAGATCCAGGCGATCAAGATCGCGACCCCCGCCACCGTGGAGTGGATCCTGGACAAGGCCATCCAGGCGCACGGCGCCGGCGGGCTCTCGCAGGACTTCCCCCTGGCCGAGCAGATGGCCGGGATCCGCACGCTCCGCTTCGCCGACGGGCCCGACGAGGTGCACCGCAACTCGCTGGCCAAGGCCGAGATCGCGCGCCAGGTCGCGAAGCTCTCGTGACCGCCGCCGGCCCCGCCACGGACCACCGGGCCGACCTCGAGGCGCGGGCCGACGCCCTCCTGGCCGCGCACGACCCGGCGACCACCGAGCGGCAGGCCTTCCTCGACGCGCGCTACGACGCCGGGCTGGCGTGGGTGCACGTGCCCGAGGGGCACGGCGGGCTCGGCCTGCCGCGGGCGCTGCAGCCGGTCGTCGACGACCGCCTCGGCGCGGCCGGGGCGCCCGACAACGACCCCCGCCGCAACGGGATCGGCCTGGGCATGGCCGCGCCGACGATCCTGGCGTTCGGCACCCCCGCGCAGCAGGAGCGTCTCCTGCGTCCGCTGTGGACCGGTCGGGAGATCTGGTGCCAGCTGTTCTCCGAGCCCGGCGCCGGCTCCGACCTGGCCGCCGTGGCCACCCGGGCCGTCCCGGACCCATCGTCAGGCTCAGGAGGGTCCGCCGACCGCTGGCGGGTGAGTGGGCAGAAGGTGTGGACCTCCTCGGCCCACCTGGCCGACCGGGCGCTGCTGCTGGCCCGCACCGACCCGGACGCCCCCAAGCACCGTGGGCTGACCTACTTCGCCCTCGACATGCGCCAGCCCGGCGTCGAGGTCCGGCCGCTGCGCCAGCTCACCGGCGAGGCGGAGTTCAACGAGGTGTTCCTGACCGACGCCGTCGTCGAGGACGCCGACCGGCTCGGCGACGTCGGCGCCGGGTGGCAGGTCGCCAACGCCACGCTGATGAGCGAGCGCGTGGCCATCGGCAGCGGCGCCGCCCGCGAGGCCGGCATGCTCGGCGTCGTCGCCGACGCCTGGCGCACCGCCCCGTCCGGGCACCGCACCGCCGACGCCCACCAGCGGCTGCTGCGCCTTTGGGTCGAGTCCGAGGCGCTGCGCACGACCGGCATGCGGCTGGCCCAGAAGCTCGCCGCGGGCGCGCCCGGGCCGGAGGGCTCGGCGATGAAGCTGGGCTTCGCCCGCCTGGCCCAGCAGCTGTCCTCGCTGGAGGTCGAGCTGCGTGGTGACGACGGCCTGCGCTACGACGATTGGACGCTGCGCCGCCCCGACCAGGTCGACATGACCGGACGCGACACCGGCTACCGCTACCTGCGGGCCAAGGGCAACTCGATCGAGGGAGGCACCTCCGAGGTGCTGCGCAACATCATCGCCGAGCGGGTGCTCGGCCTACCGTCGGAGCACCGGGTCGACAAGGACGTCGCGTGGAAGGACCTGCCCCGATGAGCGCCACCACGGGCGCCGGCGCCGACCTCGCCCTGCTGCCCGACGACGTCGAGGACGACCTCCGCGCCACCCTGGACCGGGCGCTCGCGGCGCGCTGCACCCCCGCGCGGGTCGCGGCCGCCTACGACGGCGACGACTCGCTGGCCGGGGAGCTGTGGACCGCCCTGGTCGACCTCGGCCTGCCCGCGCTGCTCGTCCCCGAGGAGCACGGGGGCGCCGGGGCCGGCGCCCGGGAGGCCGCCGCGGTCCTCGACGTGCTGGCCCGGCACGCGGCACCCGTGCCCTACCTGTCCTCGGCCGTCGTCGCCACCACGGCGCTCGGCGCGCTCGGGACAGGAGAGCTGCTGGGCCGGCTGGCCGGGGGCGAGGTCGCCGCGCTGCTGGTCCCGGCCACGGTGCACCGCGCCGACGACGTCGCCCCGCTCGCGCTCCACGACGACGGCACGGTCAGCGGCGCGGTGCGCTCGGTGGTCGGCGTGGCCGGCGGCGTGCCGGCCGGGGTGCTGCTGGTGCCGGTCGCCGGGGCCGACGGGGCCGCGCTGGTCGCGGTCCGACCGGGCGACCCCGGCGTCGACGTGACCCCGGTCGTCTCGCTCGACATGACCACCCCGCTGGCCGACGTACGGCTCGACCGTGCGCCGGCCACCCTGCTGCCCGGCGACGCGCGTGCGGCCGTGTCCGCCGGGCTGGCCGCGGGCGCCGCGCTCGGCGCCTCCGCCCTGGCCGGCACCGCGACCTGGGCGCTGACCACCACGGTGGCGTACCTCCAGCAGCGCCGGCAGTTCGGGCGCGTGGTGGGCGGCTACCAGGCGCTCAAGCACCGCCTGGCCGACCTCTACGCCGAGGTCGAGCAGGCCACCGCCACCGCCCGGTACGCCGCCGCGGCCCTGGCCGCCGACGACCCGGACCTGGCGGTGGCCACCGCCGTGGCGCAGTCCTGGTGCTCCGAGGTCGCGGTGCACGCCACCGAGGAGGCCGTGCAGCTCCACGGCGGCCTCGGGATGACCTGGGAGCACCCCTGCCACCTGCACCTCAAGCGGGCCCGGGCCGGGGCGCTCGTGCTCGGCTCCCCCGCCGCCCACCGCGACGACCTGACAACCCTCGTGGACCTACCGCCACCCCACCCCGACCAGGGAGGATCCCCCTCATGGACCTGAGCCTGAACGACGAGCAGCAGAGCTTCCGAGACCTCGCCCGCGAGTTCCTCGACAAGGAAGCCGTCCCGCACCGCATCGAGTGGGACCGCCGTGAGGCGGTCGACCTCGACATCGTGCCCAAGATGGCCGAGATCGGCTTCTTCGGCCTCACCATCCCCGAGGAGTACGGCGGCCTCGGCGGCGACTACGTGACGTACGCGATCGGGATGGAGGAGCTCGGCCGCGCCGACTCCGCCCTGCGCGGCATCGTGTCGGTCTCCTCCGGCCTGGTCGGCAAGTCGATCCTCTTCCACGGCACCGAGGAGCAGAAGCACGAGTGGCTGCCGCAGCTGGCGACCGCCTCGAAGCTCGGCTGCTTCGGCCTCACCGAGCCCGACACCGGCTCGGACGCCGGCAACCTGACCTCGCGGGCGAGGCGGGACGGCGACGACTGGGTCATCAACGGCCAGAAACTCTACATCACCAACGGCACCTGGGCCGACGTCGCGCTCGTCTTCGCGCGCACCGGCGGCGACGGGCCGAAGGGGGTCACCGCCTTCCTGGTCCCGACCGACGCCCCGGGCTTCGAGGCCCGCGAGATCAAGGGCAAGCTCGGCCTGCGTGGCCAGGCCACCGCCGAGCTGTTCCTCGCCGACGTGCGGGTGCCGCACTCGGCGATGCTCGGCGAGGAGGGGCAGGGCTTCAAGATCGCGATGAGCACCCTCGACAAGGGCCGCCTCGCCGTCGCCTCCGGCTGCGTCGGGATCGTCCAGGGCTGCCTGGAGTCCGCGGTGGAGTACGCCACCACCCGCACCCAGTTCGGCCGCAAGATCGCCGGCTTCCAGATGGTGCAGGACATGATCGCCGACATCTCGCTGGACGCCGACGCCGCGCGGCTGCTGGTCTGGCGCTGCGCGGACCTGATCGACCGCGGCGAGCCCTTCGGCGTGGCCGCCTCCAAGGCCAAGCTGTACGCCTCCGAGGCCGCCGTCCGGGCCGCCAACCTGGCCATCCAGGTGCACGGCGGCGCCGGCTACGTCGACGAGTACCCGCCGTCGAAGTACTTGCGCGACGCGCGCGTGATGACGCTCTACGAAGGCACCAGCCAGATCCAGAAGCTGCTGATCGGGCGGGCCGAGACGGGGATCAGCGCGTTCGTCTGAGCCGGCCCAGCACCGTCAGCACCGTCAGCACCGTCAGCACCGTCACCAGCAGCACCAGCAGCACCAGGAGTCCCGGGAATCCCCGCTCAGGCGGGGGTTGCCGGGGTTCGCGCGCCTTGCAAGGGACGACAACCCGGGGAACCCCCGCTCGGGCGGGGATTCCTGGGGCGGGTGAGGCTGGCGGGCTGCTGGGACCGGTCCCGCACCCGCCCGGCTACTCCCCCGCGCCGCGGGCGATCATCGCCAGCGTCAGCAGCAGCTTGTCGCGGGGGTCGGCCAGGGTCCGGCCGGTGAGGTCCTCGATCTGGCGCAGCCGGTAGATCACGGTGTTGCGGTGGCAGTAGAGCTCCTCGGCGGCGTGCGTCGGCGAGCCGTCGTGGCGCAGCAGCGCCGCCAGGGTGTCGAGCAGGGTCCTGCCCTGCGGGTCGGGCTGGGCCAGCAGCGGGCCGAGCGCCTCGGCGAGCAGCAGCGGCACCATCTGCGGGCTGCCGGCCAGCAGCACCTCGGGCAGGGCCCCGCTCACCGGGACCACGCCGCGGGCCTGGCGCGGCAGGGTCTCGGCCGCCCGGGTCGCGAGCTGGAAGGCGGTCGCGAACCCCGCGACGCCCCCGGCGCACCGCCCCAGCCCGACCCGTCCGGCGTCGGCGGCGGCGAAGATCTCGACCAGGTCCTCCTCGGCCGGCAGCGGTCCGGCGAGCAGCCCGAGGTAGACCCCGCCGCGCAGGTGCCAGAAGGCGTGCACCCCGGCCCGGTCGAGGCGGTCCTCGGCTGGCGCGAGCGCGTCAGCGGGCGAGTCCTCGGAGAGCACCACGACGCAGGCGACGGGGTCGTCCGGGCCGACCCCGAGGGCCTGGTGGGCGTCCCGGGCGAAGTCGGGGTCGGCGCCGCGCCCCTCGAGCAATCCGTCGATCACGGCCTGCTGGCGGTGGAGGTCCTGGCGCTGCAGGCGGGCGGACTCGCGGTGGTAGGCCTCGATCAGGACGCCGTTCTGCACGTCCAGGTTGGTCCACACCGCCTTGCCGGCCCGGATCAGCATGTCGGCGTCGATCACGTCCACCAGGTCGGTGTGCGAGCGCTCGACCAGGGCCTCCCACAGCTTGCGGGCGCCGGTGATGTAGGCGTTGATGACCAGCTCCAGCGGGACGCCCTGGCGTGCGCGCTGCCGGCCCGTCTCGCGCCAGGTCTCCCGGGCCGAGCCCAGCTGCGACCGGTCCCCGCTGAGCACGCCCAGCCCGCGCCGGATGTGCGCGCGGGTGCTCTGCCGCACGTCGACGCGCAGCTCGGGACCGAAGCGCTCGTAGATCTCGGTGTCGCGCTCGAACAGCGTCAGCGTGATGTCGTCGGCGATCGCGTCGGCCTGGTCGGCCAGCAGCGCCCAGGCGCTCTCCACCCGCACCCGTGGGTCGGGCGGGGGGACGGTCTGGTCGGGGCGCACGAACGCACGTTCTCACTCGGCGCACAAGCCTGACCAGAGGAGGGG
>JBBSKO010000063.1:0-10393 GCA_038256225.1 Propionibacteriales bacterium
GCCAGCACGTCGTCACCGAGGTAGGCGTTGAGCCACTCCTTCTTGAGCCGGCCGACGCCGTGCTCGCCGGTGATGGTGCCGCCGAGCGCGATGGCCAGGTCCATCACCTCGCCGTAGGCCTTGCGGGCGCGGGACTCGGCGTCGGCGTCCGTGGGGTCGAAGACGATCAGCGGGTGGGTGTTCCCGTCACCGGCGTGGGCGATGACCGCGATCATCACGTCGCGCTCGGTCGAGATGTCGGCGATGCCGCGCACCAGGTCGCCGAGGGCCGGCAGCGGGACGCCGACGTCCTCGAGCAGCAGGGTGCCCTTCTCCTCGACGGCCGGGATCGCCATCCGGCGAGCGACGACGAACTGCTCACCCTCCTCCTTGTCGGTGGTGGAGAAGACCTCGCTGGCGCCGTTGTCCTCGCAGATGCCGGTGATCTTCTCGATCTCGGCCGCGGCGTAGTCGACCGGCTCGTCGGACTGGATGATCAGCATCGCCTCGGTGTCGCGGTCCAGGCCCATCTTGGTGATGTCCTCGACGGCGTTGATCGAGGCCTTGTCCATGAACTCCAGCATCGAGGGCCGCATGGTGCGGGTGATGCCGAGGACGGTGGCGATGGCCTCGTCGAGGGTCGTGAAGGTCGCGATCAGGGTGGCCGGCGGGCGCTGCAGCGGCACCAGGCGGAGCACGATCTCGGTGACGACGCCGAGGGTGCCCTCGCTGCCCACGAAGAGCTGGGTCAGCGACAGCCCGGCGCTGTCCTTGAGGCGGGGACCGCCGACGGCGATCACCTTGCCGTCGGCCAGCACGACGGTCAGCCCGAGCACGTAGTCGCGGGTGACGCCGTACTTCACGCAGCACAGGCCGCCGGCGTTGGTGGCGATGTTGCCGCCGATGGAGCAGATCTCGTACGACGACGGGTCCGGCGGGTACCAGAGGTCGTGCTCGGCGCAGGCCTTCTTGACCTCGGCGTTGAGCAGGCCCGGCTGGACCACGCAGGTGCGGGTCACCGGGTCGACGCGGATGTCGCGCATCCGCTCGGTCGACAGCACCATGCAGCCCTCGAGCGCGGAGGCGCCGCCGGACAGGCCGGTGCCGGCGCCGCGGGGGACCACGGAGATGCCGTGCTCGGCGGCGAAGGTGATCGCGGCCGCGACGTCCTCGGTGCAGGTCGCCCGGACGACGACCAGCGGGGTGCCGGCGTTCGGGTCCTTGGCCCAGTCCATCCGGTAGCCGGCCATCGAGTCGACCTCGGTGATCACGGCCCCGTCGGGCAGGGCGTCGATCAGGGGGGCGAGGTCGGGGCCGTCAGCGGCGGACCTGGTGGTCGGGTCGGCGGTCGTGGTGGACACGGGGACTCCCAAGGGGTGTCGTCTGAGCGGTTCCACGATGCGGATTCCGTCAGGCGGAACAAGTGGTCACTGTCACCTTCCGCCCTCGGCGCGACCATGTCAATCCCGCGCAGGGGTGGGCGGACGGCCGCGACGACCGTCCGCGACGGGCCGCGACGGGCCGCGACCGGGCCGCGACCGGGCCGCGACCGGGTGTCAGGCGCCGTCGCGGCCGGCGACCAGGCGCACGGCGGCCGCCTGCAGCGCGGGGACGGCCCGCTCGACCACGTCGTCGGTGACCCGGGTCAGCGGGCCGGAGACCGAGACCGCCATCCCGACGCCGGCACCGCCGACCGGGACGGCCACGCAGCGCACGCCGAGCTCCTGCTCCTCGGCGTCCTCGGCGTAGCCGCGCTCGCGCACGAGGGCGAGGGCGTCGCGCAGCGCGGGCAGGGAGGTCAGCGTGTGCTCGGTGTGGCCCGGCAGTCCCTCGCGGGCGGCGACGGCGGCCACCGCCGCGTCGTCGAGCTGGGCGAGCAGGGCCTTGCCGACGCCGGTGCAGTGCAGGGCGACGCGATGGCCGACCTGGGTGAACATCCGCATGGCGTAGCGGCCGGGGACCTGGGCGACGTACTCGGCGCGCGGGCCGGCCAGCACGGCCAGGTTGGCGGTCTCGCCGAGCTCGTCGACCAGGTCGGCCAGCACGCCCTCGGCGACCTCGCCGAGCAGCGCGGTGGCGGTGGTCCCCAGCGGCACCAGGCGGAACCCGAGCGCGTAGCGGCGGTCCGGGCGCTGGCGCACGTAGCCGCGCTCGACCAGCGTGCGCAGCAGCCGGTGCGCGGTGGCGGCGGGGATCCCGGCGGTCTCGGCGAGCTCGGCCAGCGGCAGGTGGCCGCCGTGGGCGCCCGCCGCCTCGAGGGCGGCGACCAGGTCGAGGGAGCGGTGCAGCGACTGCACCCCGCCCCCGGATGCGGTTGACACCTCGGGCACCTCCTGGAAACCTTCCGACTGATGCGACCACTCTTCCACATCGTGGAACGAGCCGCCAGAGATCGCTAGTCGAGGAGCCCGCAGTGAGCCAGGCACAGGACCAGACCCAGCAGGACGCGTACGACCGCCACGTCGAGGTCGCGGGGATCCGCGTCCATCCCGTGCTCCACGCGTTCGTCCGCGACGAGGCGCTCCCGGGCTCCGGGGTCGAGGAGGACGCGTTCTGGTCCGGTCTCGCCGGCGCACTGGCCGACCTCGCCCCGCGGCAGCGGGCGCTGCTCGCCACGCGCGACGAGCTGCAGCAGACGATCGACGCCTGGCACCGCGAGCACCCCGGGGCGGTGACCGAGGAGGGCTACGCCGAGTACGAGGCGTTCCTGCGCGAGATCGGCTACCTGGTCGAGGCGCCGGAGCAGGTCGAGGTGACCACCGCGGGCGTCGACGTCGAGGTCGGCTCGACCGCCGGCCCCCAGCTGGTGGTCCCGCTGCTCAACGCACGCTTCGCCACCAACGCCGTCAACGCCCGCTGGGGCTCGCTCTACGACGCGCTCTACGGCTCCGACGTGATCGGCACCGACGGCGGCAAGGAGCCCGGCTCGTCCTACAACCCGACCCGCGGCGCGGCCGTGGTGGCCCGGGCCAAGGCGTTCCTCGACGAGAGCTTCGCGCTCGAGGCCGGCAGCCACGCCGACGCCACGGGGTACGCCGTCGACGACCAGGGCCTGGCCGTGACCGTCGACGGCGAGGTCCGCCGCCTCGCGGACCCCGACCAGCTGGTCGGGCACCGGGGGAGCGCCGAGGCGCCCGAGGCCGTCGTGCTGCGCCACCACCACCTGCACGTCGAGGTCCAGGTCGACCGCGACGCCCCGATCGGCACGGACGACGCCGCCGGCGTCAAGGACCTGCTCGTGGAGGCCGCGGTCACCACGATCATGGACCTCGAGGACTCCGTGGCCGCCGTCGACGCCGACGACAAGACGCTCGGCTACCGCAACTGGCTGCACCTGATGAAGGGCACGCTGGCCGAGGAGGTCACCAAGGGCGGGAAGACCTTCACCCGGGCGATGAACCCCGACCGCGTGCTCACCGGCCGCGACGGCGCCGAGACCACCCTGCCGGGCCGCTCGGTGCTCTTCATCCGCCAGGTCGGCCACCTGATGACCACCGACGCCGTGCTCGACGCCGACGGCAACGTGGTGCCCGAGGGCATCCTCGACGCCTTCGTCACCGGCCTCGGCAGCACCCACGACGTCCGCGGCGGCGAGACCGGCCCCGACGGCAAGCCGCGCCTGGTCAACTCCCGCGCCGGCGCGATGTACGCCGTCAAGCCGAAGATGCACGGCCCCGACGAGGTCCAGCTGACCTGCGACCTGTTCGACCGTGTCGAGGACGCCCTCGGCCTGCCCAGGCACACGGTCAAGGTCGGCATCATGGACGAGGAGCGCCGGACGTCGGCCAACCTCACCGCCTGCCTGCAGGTCGCCCGCGAGCGGGTCGCCTTCATCAACACCGGGTTCCTGGACCGCACCGGCGACGAGATCCACACCGACATGGAGGCCGGGCCGGTCGTCCGCAAGGGCGCGATGAAGTCCGAGTCCTGGATCAAGGCCTACGAGGACGCCAACGTCGACGCCGGCCTCGCCGCGGGCTTCCGCGGCCGCGCCCAGATCGGCAAGGGCATGTGGGCCGCGCCCGACGAGCTCGCCGCCATGCTCGAGCAGAAGGTCGGCCACCCGCAGGCCGGCGCCAACACCGCCTGGGTTCCCTCGCCGACCGCGGCGACCCTGCACGCGCTGCACTACCACCAGGTCGACGTGGCCGCGCGCCAGGAGGAGCTCGCCGGCGGCCGCCGCGGGACCCTCCAGCAGCTGCTCACCATCCCGGTCGGCGACCCCGCCGACTGGAGCGACGAGGACCGGCAGGCCGAGCTCGACAACAACTGCCAGGGCGTCCTGGGCTACGTCGTGCGCTGGGTCGACGCCGGGGTCGGCTGCTCCAAGGTCCCCGACATCACCGGCACCGCGCTGATGGAGGACCGGGCCACCTGCCGGATCTCCTCCCAGCACGTCGCGAACTGGCTGCGCCACGGCGTGGTCACCACCGAGCAGGTCGAGGAGACGCTGCGCCGGATGGCCGCCGTGGTCGACGAGCAGAACGCCGGCGACGACACGTACGTCGCGATGGCCCCAGCCTTCGACGGCCAGGCGTTCCTGGCCGCCCGCGAGCTCTGCCTCGAGGGCACCGCCCAGCCGTCGGGCTACACCGAGCCGATCCTGCACCGTCGCCGCGCGGCCCGGAAGGCCGAGCTCGCCGGCACCACCCCCTCCTGACCCGCCCGACCCGACCGAAGGACTCTGCATGAGCCAGCACCACCTCGACCTCGAGACCGCCCGCACGATCGTCGCCGGCGCCCGCGCCTCCGGCCGTGAGCAGGGCCTCAAGCCGCTGACCGTGGTCGTCCTCGACCCCGGCGGCCACATCGTCGTCGCCGAGCGCGAGGACGGCGCCTCGATCGGCCGCGTCGACATCGCCCGCGGCAAGGCCCACGGCGCGCTCGCGCTCGGCATGGGCTCCCGCTCGATCATGAACCGCGCCGAGCAGCAGGCCTACTTCGTCGCCGCGGCCGGTGCCGCGATCGGCGGCTCGCTGGTCCCGGTCCCCGGCGGCGTGCTCATCCGCTCCGGCGAGGGCGACCTGCTGGGCGCCGTGGGCATCACCGGTGACACCTCGGACCACGACGAGATCGCCGCCGTCGCGGGCATCGAGGGCGCCGGTCTGGTGGCCCAGCCCGACTGAGCCGAGATGACGCTCCCGGACAGCCGAGATGACGCTCGCGGCGCGTCGAGATGACGGTTCCGGACAGGGACGGGTGGCTACGCCGACCCGCCGCGCCGTACGTCCATCGCCCGGGCCGCGGCGGCGAGGGCCCGCGCCCGTCGCGCCTCGGGTGAGGTCGGCTGCCAGCCGGCGCTGAGCCCGGGCAGCCGGGCGATGGCCTCCGCCGCCCGCGGCTCGGCGTGCCGGGCCAGGTCACGCTCGGCCGCCTCCAGCAGCGGCAGCGTCACCTGCAGGCTCTCCTGCGAGGCGCCGCTGCGCCGCCGGTGGGGAGCCGCTGGTGCTCCGCCTCGAGCGCCTCGCGCAGCCCGCGCACCTCGGCGTGCACCGCGGGGTAGGAGCGCGGCAGCCGCCGACCCCGGCTGCGCCACCCCGCGACGAGCAGGGCGACCAGGGCGCCGCCCACTCCGGCGACGCCGCCGGAGGCGACCTGCCAGCCGAGGGCCGCGAGCAGCCAGACGAACAGCCCGAGCAGCACGTACCCGCCCAGGGCGAGCGTGACCAGGCCCCACCCGCTGTCGACGAACCAGCGCAGCCGCGAGCGCACCGGGCCGTCCGGCCGGACGATCACCTCGTCGATCACCCTGTCGGGGTCGTCGTGGTCCACCGCGCCAGCATCCCATCGCGGCGCACGCACCCGGGACGCAGCACGCCGCCGCCGGCAGGAGCCGGCGGCGGCGTGGGGACGTACGAGGTGGTGCGGGGCTGTTACTTGCCGCCCTTGCGCACCCGCGAGGCGGTACGCGCGCGCTCGCCGGCGTCGAGGACGACCTTGCGGATGCGCACCTGGTCCGGGGTGACCTCGACGCACTCGTCGTCGCGGCAGAACTCCAGGCACTGCTCCAGCGACAGCTTGCGCGCCGGGATCAGCTTCTCGAAGTTGTCGGAGGTGGCGGAGCGGATGTTGGTCTGCTGCTTCTCCTTGGTGATGTTGACGTCCATGTCGTCGGCACGCGAGTTCTCGCCGACGATCATGCCCTCGTAGACCTCGGTGGCCGGCTCGAGGAACATCACGCCGCGCTCCTGCAGGTTGGTCATCGCGTACGCGGTGGTCGCGCCCTTGCGGTCGGCGACCAGCGAGCCGTTGGTGCGCGAGCGGATCTCGCCGGACCACGGCTCGTAGCCCTCGGAGATGCTGTGGGCGATGCCGGTGCCGCGGGTGTCGGTGAGGAACTCGGTGCGGAAGCCGATCAGGCCGCGTGCCGGGACGACGAACTCCATCCGCACCCATCCGGTGCCGTGGTTGGTCATCTGCTCCATGCGGCCCTTGCGGGAGGCCAGAAGCTCGGTGATCGTGCCGAGGTACTCGTCGGGCGCGTCGATGGTCAGGCGCTCGAACGGCTCGTGCAGCTTGCCGTTCACCTCCTTGGTGACCACCTGCGGCTTGCCGACCGTGAGCTCGAAGCCCTCGCGGCGCATCTGCTCGACCAGGATCGCCAGCGCCAGCTCGCCACGGCCCTGGACCTCCCAGGCGTCGGGGCGCTCGGTCGGCAGGATCCGGAGCGAGACGTTGCCGATGAGCTCGGCGTCGAGGCGGTCCTTGACCAGGCGCGCGGTGACCTTCCCGCCCTTGGTACGACCGACCAGGGGGGAGGTGTTGGTGCCGATCGTCATCGAGATGGCCGGCTCGTCGACGTGGATGAGCGGCAGCGCGACCGGGTTCTCCGGGTCGGCGAGGGTCTCGCCGATGGTGATGTCGGGGATGCCGGCGATGGCCACGATGTCGCCGGGACCGGCGGACTCGCCGGGCTTGCGCTCGAGGCCCTCGGTGATCAGGAGCTCGGTGACGCGGACGTTCTTGACCTCGCCGTTGCGGCGCATCCAGGCCACGGTCTGGCCCTTCTTCAGCGTGCCCTCGTGGATGCGCAGCAGCGCGAGGCGGCCCAGGAACGGCGAGGCGTCGAGGTTGGTGACGTGGGCCTGCAGCGGCGCGCCCTCGGTGTAGGTCGGGGCCGGGATGGTGTCCAGGATCGTCTTGAACAGCGGCTCGAGGTTGTCGCCCTCGGGCATGGTCGCGTTCTCGGGGGCCACCAGCGAGGCGATGCCAGCGCGGCCGGAGGCGTACACGACGGGGAAGTCGAGCGCGTCCTGGGAGTGGGTGTCGTCGAGCAGGTCCATGAAGAGCTCGTAGGTCTCGTCGACGACCTCGGCGATGCGGGCGTCACCGCGGTCGGTCTTGTTGACGACCAGGATCACCGGCATGTCGGCGTTGAGCGCCTTGCGGAGCACGAAGCGGGTCTGCGGCAGCGGGCCCTCGGAGGCGTCCACGAGCAGCACGATGCCGTCGACCATCGACAGGCCGCGCTCGACCTCGCCACCGAAGTCGGCGTGGCCGGGGGTGTCGATGATGTTGATGACCATCGGCTGGCCACCGCCGGCGGGGCCCTCGTAGTGCACCGCGGTGTTCTTCGCGAGGATCGTGATGCCCTTCTCGCGCTCGAGGTCGCCGGAGTCCATGACGCGCTCGGCGACGCTCTCGGCCTGGTGCGCCGTGAAGGCGCCGGCCTGGCGCAGCATGGCGTCGACCAGCGTGGTCTTGCCGTGGTCGACGTGCGCCACGATCGCGACGTTGCGCAGGTCCGAACGAGTGGTGGAGACAGGCATGACGAAGTGGTGTCGCTTCCGCTGGAGGGTCAGTGGGCCGGGAGGCCCCAGGGGAGTCTACGGGCGCGGCTGCCCCTGGCCGATTCGTCGGTGGGTGCTCGTGACCTGGTTCACAAGGCCTCAGCCGGCCAGCGAGCCGCCGAAGATCTGCCAGGCGAGCGCCGACTTCGCCACCAGGCTCAGCACCAGGTACGCCCTCTCGCCGAACGCGTAGCTGCGCCACGGCCCGACCCCGCGGTACTGCAGCCACTGGTTGACCGCGAACGAGGAGAAGAAGACCAGCAGCGAGGCGAAGATGCCCAGGACGAAGCCCGGCACCTCCTCGGCGGCCGCGATGTTCCACCCGACCGCCAGCCACGGCGCGAGGCCGGCGGCGGTGCCGAACCAGAACGGCAGCATCGTGGTGGTGGTGCGACCGGGCGGGTTCATCTGCTCCTGCAGCCAGCCGAACAGGATCATCGCCACGTTGGCCCCGATGATGCCGATCACCGCGGTCACCTCGGTGACGCCGGCGTAGAAGCCGATCAGCACGATCATCACCGTCGCGGAGACGGAGTACTCGCACCACCGGAACCGGTTGATGCCGCGGCGCAGGTCCCGCTCGTACGTCCCGCGGGCCGCCGTGGCGGTCAGGGCGTGGTCGAGCGCGGCCAGCAGCAGGAAGAACGCGATCGCCCAGGCGACCCGGACGTCGACCAGCGCCTCCGGGGCGGCCGGGGTCGAGCCCGGCGGACCGGTCGGCAGCATCGTAGTGACGGTGATCGCGAAGTCGGTCGCCAGGACGAGGACGGCGACGGCCTGCACGGCGTGGAGGACGGCGAGGCCGAGGTTCCACCCGCGCAGCGAGCGCAGGGAGGAGCCGTCGACGCCGGTCGCAGTCGCCTCGTCGGTGTGTGCGGCGCGGTGCTGGGCCATGGGGTGCTCCTGCTCCTGCTCGCGCCCGCGGAGGTGCGGGACGGCTGCTGGGACGTGCCTAGTCTGACGCCATGGTCAACTTCGCCACCGCCGACCGGGTCTCCCGCGACGAGCTGCTCGCGTTCGTCCGCCCCCGCCACCGGATGACCCTGATCACCCGCCGCAGGGACGGCCGGCCGCAGGCCTCGCCGGTCACCGGCGGCGTCGACGCGGACGGGCGACTGGTCATCTCGACCTACCCGCAGCGCGCCAAGGCCGCGAACCTGCGCCGCGACCCCGTGACCAGCGTGGTCGTGCACTCCGAGGACTGGGACGGCCCGTACGTCCAGGTCCACGGCACGACCGAGGTCCTGGACATGCCCGGCCAGGAGGCCGAGGACGGCCTGGTCGAGTACTTCCGCTGCATCGCCGGCGAGCACAGCGACTGGGACGAGTACCGCGCGGCGATGCGCAAGCAGGGCAAGTCGCTGCTGCGGATCACGCTCGAGGACTGGGGCCCGGTGGCCACCGGCGGCTTCCCGCCCGACCAGGACTGACCCCCCGGACGGGCCCCCGCACGGGCCCGACGGCCGGGGCCGTCAGGCGCCGGAATCGTCACCTCGAGGCGCCGCGAGCGTCATCTCGGCTGTCCGCGGGCGTCATCTCGGCCGGGCGGGAGCGTCACCTCGGCCCGCGGGGCCGTGCAGCCGGCGGCGGGCGCCGAAGCGGTCGCTCGGCCAGGCCGCGCGGGGGCCGAGCACGGTGAGCAGCGCCGGCACGACCAGCAGACGCACCACCACGATCTCCAGGGCGATCCCCAGCCCCACCGCGAAGGCCAGCTGCGCGAACGGCGCCAGCGGGACCAGGGAGAGCAGCGCGAAGCTGGTGCCGAGGGCGAGGCCGGCGGTCACCACGGCGCTCACCGAGGACGGCAGCGCGTGGCGCACGGCGGCGCGCAGGGTGCGGCCCTCGGCGTCCTCCCAGACGTGGCCCACGGTGAAGATGTTGTAGTCCGAGGCGAAGGCCAGCAGCAGCACCGCCGCGGCGAACGGGACGTAGAAGGTCAGTCCCTGCCCGGGAGCGGCGAGGTCGAAGACCAGGCTGGTGATGCCCAGCGTCGCGCCCAGCGAGAGCAGGCTGGTGGCCAGCAGGGCGATCGAGGCGACCAGGGCGCGCAGGAACAGCAGCAGCATCAGCAGGTTCGCGACCACCGCGGTGAGCGCGATCCGGAGCAGGTCGGCCTCGGTCTGCTCGACGAGGTACGCCGCGGTGGCGCTGTCGCCGGCCAGCGCCACACTGGTCCCGGCCAGCCCGGCCTCGCGCAGCATCCCGGGCAGGGCGGCCTGCACCAGGTTGGTGGTGGCCACGGCGTCGGCGCTGAGCGGGTCGCTGTCGAGGATCACCAGGAAGCGCGCGGCGTCGCCGTCCTCGGAGAGCAGCAGCAGCCGCTCGACCGGCCCCGGCTGGGATCCCGGGCCGAGCACGCCGGCGACCCCGGGCAGCCCGGAGATGCTGGTGCCGAGCTCGAGCAGGGCGCCGCGCCGCCCGGCGACGCCGTCGCCCTCCACGACCAGCTCGGTGGGCGAGAGGATCCCCTCGGCGAACCCCTCCTGCGCCTGCACGGCAGTGGCCCGGATCTCGGAGTCCGGCGGCAGCGCCCCGATGAACGAGACGCCGAGGTCCAGGCGCAGCATCAGGCTCGCGGACAGGGCGAGCCCGGCCAGGCACGGCACCAGCACCAGCAGACCGGC
>JBBSKO010000064.1:0-10298 GCA_038256225.1 Propionibacteriales bacterium
CCGCTCTGCGCCAGCTCCTCGCGGTTCTCGTAGAGCGCCCTCTGGACGACGGTGGAACCCGTCTTGATGGCCCCGCAGTGCAGGACCAGGCGGCGTGCTCCCGACCCGTTCTCGTGGCGGTCCGTCGTGATGTCGTTCCACGCTGCGACGACGGCGCCGAACCGGTGACGTGCCTCCCGCCAGTCGAAGGTCCAGACCGGGTCCGGCCTCGGCCAGCCCGGGCCGTAGTTGCTGAGCAGCAGCGCCGTCGGATCCGCCGGCACCGGCAGCCCCTGCAGGGTGGCCACAGGTCGCAGCGCCGAGGACCCGAGCGTGCCGAACGTGTGCGGGAAGACGAAGGCTCGGCCCTCGTCGACCCAGGCCGGGAACAGGTCGACAGCGACACCCTGCGAGGTGAACATCCGCGCGTGCAGCCGATGGAAGGCCTCGTAGTCGACGTCGATCCGACCGGCCGTCAGCAGTCGTCCGCGCAGCTGCGACCACTGGATGGCCCGCTCACGCGCCGTCAGGTCGTCTCCCGGGAGCAGGACGGCGAGATCGATGTCGTCGTCGTAGGCGATGGGACCGCCCTCGCGGACCAGGCCCAGCAGGCTGCCCGAGATGAGGACCACCTGCGAGCCATCCACCTCGATCGCCGCGATCAGCTCCGTCACCTCCCCCATCACCGCGACGAGGTCGTGTTCTGCCAGAGGTGTGCTGTAACCGTGCCGCGTCACGACGGCGGGGCCCATGACGACCCTGCACTTCTCCCAGAACGACAAGAAGCGTTCCTCCTGGCCGCGTTGCTCCCGCGCCTTCTGCAGCCATCGCAGGCGGGGAAGGACGACGGCAGGCTCCGTGCGTGCGGCCAGCGCTTCCAAGATCTCGCGCTCCACCGCGCGCAGCTCTCTCCGCGTCCCGCCTCTACCCACCCGCAAATAATAGGCCACCCTCGGCGCCGGTGACGCCGCAAGCCGGCGGGTCGGGCAGCCCGCGCGTCTCGCGGCCGGAGGCGAGCAGCTGGCGGTCGACCGCCGGATGGGCGGGGTCGGAGACCTCCGTCCGGTGACCACGCGGTCCCGCACCGTGGGGAGGATGTCCGCGTGCCCCGGTCCGACTGGTTCCCCCTGGTGGACCCCCTCCCACGGTCGTAGGGACCGCGATCAGGAGCGGGGACGGCGAGGGGCGGCGCGGCGGGTCGGGGGCGCGGTCCACGGGTCCTCGGGCCAGGGGTGGCGCGGGTAGCGTCCGCGCATCTCGGCCCGCACCTGCGGGTAGACCTCGTCCCAGAACGACCGGAGGTCGGCGGTGACCGCCAGCGGGCGCTGCGCCGGGGAGAGCAGGTGCAGCAGCAGCGGCACCCGGCCGTCGGCCAGCAGCGGCGAGGCCTCCCAGCCGAGCACCTCCTGGAGGCGGACCGCCAGCACGGGCTGGTCGCCCGCGTAGTCGACGCGCACGCTGGACCCGCTCGGCACCCTCACCCGCTCCGGGGCCAGCTCGTCGACCCGGCCGGCCTCGGGCCAGGGCAGCAGGCCGCGCAGGGCGGCGACCAGGTCCGTACGCCGGGGGTCGGCGCCCAGCCACCGCTCGGACGTGGCGGCCAGGCCGGCGTCCGAGACGTCAGGCCACGGGTCGCCCAGGGTGCGGTGCAGGAAGTCCAGGCGGCGGCGCAGCGAGCGCGCGGCCTCGCCCCACGGCAGCGCGTCCAGGCCCTCGCGGCCCAGCCGCTCGCGCCAGGCGGTGGCCAGCGCCCCGGGCGGCAAGGTGCTCAGTGGCGCGGAGGACAGCTCGATGGCACCGAGCCGGGTGACCCGGCGGGCGGTGACCCGGTCGCCGCGCCAGCCCACGTCGTCGGTCTCCTGCCAGCGGGCCGCGGCCGCCTCGAGGGCGAGGTCCTCGGTGAGCGGCGCGGCGGCCCGGACGGTCGCGTCGCCGGCGCCGGGGCGACGGTCGAGGTCGGCCACCGCGAGCCACTCCAGCGCGCCCAGACCTGGTGAGCCCGAACCGGTCGTGCCGGCGTCGCGGTCGCCCGCACGGGGCAGGGCGGCGCCGGTGCCGCCGACGGTGAGGTACGAGGTGCCGGCGGGTCGGCGGCGCGCCACCCGGTCCGGGTGGGCCAGGGCGACCACGAGGCCGACCGCGACGTCGTCGGTCAGCCGCTCCGAGAGCGCCCCGGCGCCACCGACCAGGCCCTCGAGCCGGCGCGCGGTCGCCTTCCAGGTCGCGGTGCCGGGTCCGCCGCGGCGTACCGCCCGCAGGGCCGCGACCAGGTCCGCGCCGGGGGCGCGGACGTCCTCGGCCAGCAGCGCCACCACCTCCGCGGCACGCCGGGCGCCGACCAGCGGGGCCCCGTCGAGCAGGGCCCGGGCCAGCCGGGGGTCGGTCGGCACCTGGGCGAGCGCGCGCCCACGGGCAGTCACGGCCCCGCCGTCCTCGGGCGCCTCGACCGCGCCGAGGTCGGCGAGCACCGCCCGGGCCGCGGCCAGGGCGGGTGCCGGCGGGGCGTCGAGCAGGGCCAGCCCGGCGCCGTCCGGAGCCCCCCACACGGCGAGCTCGAGGGCGAAGCCGGTGAGGTCGGCCGTGACGACCTCGGGCTCGGGGTGTGCGGGCAGGTGCGGCTCCTCGGACTCCGACCAGCAGCGGTGGACCACGCCCGGCCCCTCGCGACCGGCCCGGCCGGCGCGCTGGTCGGCGCCGGCCCGGCTGACCCGCACCGTGACCAGGCCGGCCAGGCCGCGGCGGTGGTCGGTGCGGGGCTCGCGGGACAGCCCGGCGTCGACCACCAGGCGTACGCCCGGGACCGTCAGCGACGACTCGGCCACGGCCGTCGACACGACCACGCGCCGCTGCCCCGGCGCCGCCGGCGCCAGGGCCCGGTCCTGCTCGGCCGACGGGAGCCGGCCGTGCAGCGGGTGCACCGCGGCGGCGACGGTGCCGCGCAGGCGCCGGACGACCCCGTCGACCTCCCCGGCCCCGG
This sequence comes from Propionibacteriales bacterium, assembly GCA_038256225.1. Classification (GTDB taxonomy): domain Bacteria; phylum Actinomycetota; class Actinomycetes; order Propionibacteriales; family Nocardioidaceae; genus Nocardioides. The sequence continues at coordinate 2,957 of JBBSKO010000064.1, forward strand.
GCAGGAAGACCAGCAGGTCGCCGGGGTCGCGGGCCAGCGCGGACCGGGCGGTGGCCGCGACGTGGTCGAGGAAGGCCGGCGTGGTCCCCCGGTCGTCGAGCCGCTTGACCCCGCCGGGCAGCGGCACCCAGCGGCGCTCGACCGGGTGCAGGGCGCCGGGCACGTCGACGACCGCGACCGGATCCTCGTCGCCGGACAGGGCGGCCGCGGTGCGCTCCGCCTCGACGGTGGCCGACATCGCGACCAGGAGCAGGTCCGGGCGCAGGACGGACCTCACGTCGACGGTGAGCGCGAGGGCCAGGTCGGCGTCCAGGGCCCGCTCGTGCACCTCGTCGAGGACCACCGCACCGACACCCGGCAGGTCCGGGTCGCGCTGCAGGCGGCGCAGCAGGATCCCGGTGGTGACCACCTCGACCCGGGTCTCTGGGCCGACGACCCGCTCGCCGCGCACGACGTAGCCGACGCTGCGGCCGACCGGCTCGCCCAGCAGGTGGGCCAGGCGCCGGGCCGCGGCCCGCGCCGCGATCCGCCGCGGCTGGGTGACCACGACCCGCCCGCCACCGGGGCCGAGGAGGTCGGCCAGCACCGGCGGGACCAGCGTGGTCTTCCCGGAACCGGGCGGCGCCTGGAGCACCGCCGCACCACGCTGGTCCAGGGCGGACCGCAGTGCGTCCAGGCCGTGCCGGACCGGGAGGTCGGGCGGGTCGGCGAGGAGCCGGCGTACGGCGTCCTCCCCCGCGCGGCGTCCCCCGGCCGGCCCGCTCACCGTGCGGCCGGGTCGACCAGCTCCCCGTCCAGCAGGGTCGGTCGGCCCCGCAGGACGGTGGCGCGGACCGCCCCGGTCAGCCGGCGGCCGTGCCAGGGGTTGTTGCGCGACCGCGACACCGAGGCGTCGCGGTCCACGACCCGGGTGACAGTCGGGTCCACCAGCGTCAGGTTCGCCGGGGCGCCGACGACCAGCTCCACGCCGTGGCCGGGCAGGCCGGCGATGGCGGCCGGGGTGGTCGACATGGCGCGGGCGACGTCGGCCCAGGTCATCCGGCCCGTCTCGACCATGGTGGTGACCACGACCGGCAGCGCGGTCTCGAGGCCGACCATGCCGAAGGCGGCGTCGACGAACGCGTGCTCCTTGTCGTGCCGGGCGTGCGGGGCGTGGTCGGTGGCCACCGCGTCGATGGTGCCGTCGGCCAGGGCGGCCCGTAGGGCCTCGACGTCCTCGTCGGGGCGCAGCGGCGGGTTCACCTTGAAGGTCGGGTCGTAGCCGGACAGCAGGTCGGTGGTGAGCAGCAGGTGGTGCGGCGTGACCTCGGCGGTGACCGCGATGCCCTGGGCCTTGGCCCACCTCAGCACCTCGACGGTGCCGGCGGTGGAGACGTGGGCGACGTGCACCCGGGAGCCGGTGTGCCGGGCGAGCATGACGTCGCGCGCCACGATCACCTCCTCGGCCACCCCGGGCCAGCCGGGGAGCCCGAGCCGGCCGGACAGCTCGCCCTCGTGGCAGCAGGAGGCCGGCCCGGCGAGGTCGGGGTCCTGCGCGTGCTGGCTGACCACGCCGCCGAACGCCTTGACGTACTCCAGCGCCCGACGCATCACCCGGGCGTTCGCCACGCAGCGACCGTCGTCGGAGAAGACCCGGACCCGCGCCCGGGAGCGGGCCATCAGGCCGAGCTCGGCGAGCTCCTCGCCGGCCAGGCCGTGGGTGACCGCACCGACCGGCTGCACGTCCACCAGGCCGGCGGCCCGACCGAGGTCCAGGATCCGCTCGGCGGCCTCGGCGGTGTCGGTGACCGGGCTGGTGTTGGCCATCGCCAGGACGGCGGTGAAACCGCCGGCCGCCGCGGCGCGCGAGCCGGTCAGCACGGTCTCGGCGTCCTCACGGCCGGGCTCGCGCAGGTGGGTGTGCAGGTCGACCAGGCCGGGCAGGGCGACCAGCCCGTCGGCGTCGACCACCCGGGCGTCGCCGGGCGCGAGCGTGCCGCGCTCGCCGACCTCGGCGACGACGCCGTCGCGCAGCAGCAGGTCGGCGGTGCGCTCGCCGAGCAGCGAGGCGCCGCGGACGAGCACGGGACGGGTGGCGGTGGTGCCGGGGCTGTCGGGCATCAGGAGTCCTCTCCGGCGAGCAGGTGGTAGAGGATCGCCATCCGGACCGCGACGCCGGCCGAGACCTGGTCGAGGACCAGCGACTGGGCGGCGTCCGCGGCGTCGGCGGCGATCTCGAGGCCGCGGTTCATCGGGCCGGGGTGGCAGATCGGGACGTCGGGGCCGAGCACGTCGAGCCGGTCGCGGGTCAGCCCGTACCCGACGGTGTACTCCCGCGCGCTGGGGAAGTAGCCGCCGGCCATCCGCTCGCGCTGGACGCGCAGCATCATCACCGCGTCGGCCTTCGGCAGGACCTCGTCGAGGTCGTAGGACGTGGTGAACCCGGCCGCGCGCGACCACGCCTCGACGCCGCTGGGCATCAGCGTCGGCGGCGCGACGACGGTGACCCCGGCGCCCAGCTTGGTCAGGCACTTGACGTTGCTGCGGAAGACCCGGCTGTGGGTCAGGTCGCCCACCATCACCACGTGCCGGCCCTCGAGCGCACCGATCCGCTGCTGGAGCGTGTAGGCGTCGAGCAGCGCCTGGCTGGGGTGCTCGTGCGTGCCGTCGCCGGCGTTGACCACCGAGGCGTCGACCCACTGCGCGACCTGCTGGGCCGACCCGCTGGCACCGTGACGCATCACCAGGGCGTCGACACCCATGGCCGCGATCGTACGGACGGTGTCGCGCAGGCTCTCGCCCTTGGAGGCCGAGCTGCCCTTGCCGGTGATGTTGACGGTGTCGGCCGAGAGCCACTTGCCGGCGATCTCGAAGCTGGACCGGGTGCGGGTGGAGTCCTCGAAGAACAGGTTGATCACGGTGCGCCCGCGCAGCGCGGGCAGCTTCTTGACCTGGCGGCGCTGCACGTCGTGCATCTCGGTGGCCGTGGCGAAGAGGTCGGCGATCTCGTCGGCGTCGACGTCGTCGACCGACAGCAGGTGACGGCGCATCAGCGCTCCTCCCCCGGCCCGGCGATCCGGACCTCGTCGTGGCCGTCGAGCTCCTCGAGGCGCACCATCACCCGCTCGGTGCGGGCGCTGGGCAGGTTCTTGCCGACGTGGTCGGCGCGGATCGGCAGCTGCCGGTGGCCGCGGTCGACCAGCACGGCCAGCCGGACGACCTCGGGGCGGCCCAGGTCGTTCATGGCGTCGAGCGCCGCCCGGACGGTGCGCCCGGAGAACAGCACGTCGTCGACCAGCACGACCGTCTTGCCCTCGATGCCGCCGGGCGGGACCTGCGTGCGCTGCGGGCCGCGGGTCGGCTGCTGGCGCAGGTCGTCGCGGTAGAAGGTGACGTCGAGCGCGCCGACCGGCACCTCGACGCCCTCGGTGGCCGCGATCCGGGCGGCGACGCGGCGGGCCAGGCCGACGCCCCGGGTCGGGATGCCGAGCAGCACGAGGTCCTGGGGACCCTTGTTGCGCTCGAGGATCTCGTGGGAGATGCGGGTCAGCACCCGGGAGATGTCACGGGCGTCGAGGACGACGCGGCCGGCGGCGTCACCGGCGGGGCTGTCGGCGGGGGTGTCGTCGGGGGTCTGCGGGGTGGGCACGAGGGCGCCGGACCTCCTTCTCCGCCTCACGGGACGGCTCGTTAAAGGATGTCGATCGCGGCGACCCTAGCAGCGCCGTCCGGCGCGAGGCTCACTCCGGGATCGGCGGACCGACCACCTCGATGCCGCGCCACGGGGCCACCGGAGCGGCTGTAACGCTGTGTTACTTCGCCTGGTGCGGCGTCGTGACGCTGCACCAGACGGAGTAACACAGCGTTACAGCGACCGCTCGCGAGGCCCGACCGCCCGCGAGGCCCGACCGCTCGCGGGACCCGGCCGGCGCGGCGGCCGGACCCGGGCGTCTCAGTCCTCCGCGACGTCGAGCAGCGCCTTGCCGACCAGGCCGGCCTCGACGGCGTCCTGGGCGGCCGCCACCTCGGACAGCGCGTAGTGGTGCAGCGGCAGGCCGGCCTCCTCGCCCACGCGCAGCGCGCCGTCGAGCACGGCCGCGCTGACGTCGGTGACGGCGAGCGAGAGCAGGGCCGGGTCGAGGGTGTAAAGGATGATGAACTGGTAGCGCAGGTTGCGGCTGAACGTCTCCCGCAGCGGCAGCGTGAGCTGCTCCCCGCCGTTGTTGGCGTAGACCGCGATCGTGCCGTGCACCCGGGTCACCGCGAGGTCGAGCGCCTGGTTCGGCGCCGGCGCGACCTCGACGACCAGGTCGACGCCGTCGGGGGCCAGGGCGAGGATCTCCGCCTCGGCGTCGCCGTGCACGTAGTCCACGACGTGGTGGGCGCCCGCGGCGCGCGCCAGGACGGCCTTCTCCTCGCTGCTGACGGTGGTGATCACCGTCGCGCCGGCCCAGCGGGCGAGCTGGATGGCGGCGTTGCCCACGGCGCCGGCTCCCCCGGCGACCAGCACGACGTGGTCGTCGAGCGTCCCCGGCGCGAGCCGGTTGACCTCGCCGGAGGTCAGCGCCCGGTGCGCGGTGATCGCGGGCACGCCGAGGGCGGCCCCCAGGTCGTACGACGCCTGCGCGGGCAGGTGCACGACGCGGTCGGCGGACTGCACGGTGTGCTCGGTGGCGGTGCCGTGGGCCCGGCCGTGCTGGGCGAGGTAGACCCACACCCGGTCGCCCACGGCGAGGTGCTCGACGTCCGCGCCGACGGCGTCGACGACGCCGCTGCCGTCCATCCCCGGGCTGACCTCGTCGTGGCCGCGCATCGCCCCGGCGCGGAACTTGTGGTCGGTCGGGTTCACCCCGGAGCGCACCACGCGGACCCGGACCTCACCGGGCCCGGGCTCGGGCAGGTCGCGCTCGACGGGCTGGAGGACGGAGGACGGACCGGTCTCGGTGTAGACGACTGCACGCATGCCGGCGACGCTAACGGCCACCGTCAGCGCGTTGGTCACCCTCCCTGCCCCCGGGACGTCATGCGTCCCGAGGAGGCGTGTCCTCGGGACGTATGACGTCACGCAGGTCCCGGGGGCGCTGCAGCGTGTCGGTCATCCCCGCGCAGGCCCGCAGCCAGGCGCGGCGGGTCTCGCGGGACAGCTGGGCGTACGGCACGACCGACCCGGTCACCAGCGCCGGGTCGTAGGGCACCCGGTAGACCGCCCGGGTGCGCTGCTCGTAGACCTCGGTGAGGTCGCGGGCCAGCCGCTCGTCGACCCGGGGCGCGGGGTCGACGAGCACCGTGACCGTGCGGCGCTTGAGGTCGGCGTGGCCGGCGTCCTGGAGTGCGTCGAGCATCCAGAGCCCGCCGTAACCGGTGTCCTCGCGGACGGTGGTGGTGACCACGAGCAGGTCGGCCTGCTCCGCGGCGGCCAGCCAGTTCTCGGCGCGCATGTTGTTGCCGGTGTCGACCAGCACCAGCCGGTAGAACCGCTCCAGCAGGCCGTGCACCGCCGCGAAGTCGTCGGCGTGGATGGTGCCGGTGACGTCGGGGCGCTCGTCGGAGGCCAGCACGTCGAAGTGCGCGTCGCCCTGGGAGCGGACGAACGCCCCGAGGTCGCCGATCCGGGACTGGTCGACGTCGCTGAAGCGGCCGAGATCCTCCAGCAGCTCACGGGTCGTGTTGCGGTGCGCGCCGCGCACGCCCCGGATGCCGAGGGTGCCGCGGGTCTCGTTGTTGTCCCAGGCCACCACGCCGCCGCCCCGCACCGTGCCGAAGGTGTGGCCGGCGGCGAGCACGCCGGTGGTCTTGGCCGCGCCGCCCTTGGGGTTGACGAACACGATCGTCCGCGGGCCCTCGAAGTCGCGCTGGATCGAGGACCGCTGCTGCTCGTGCGCGCGCTCGGGCGCACCGGCCCGCAGCCGCAGGACACCGCCGCTGCCCTTGTTGAGCAGGCCCCGCCAGCCCCAGGTCGCCGGGCCCGGCTCCTGGTCGTGGCGACGGCGGTCCAGGAAGTCGGTGGCGCTGACGAAGCGGCGCGGCTCGACCGGTGACTCAGGCTGCCCCGGCTGCCCGGCCGGTGCCGGAGCGACGCGACGCCCCACGGGCCCCTCCGGCACCACGGGCGGCTGCTCGAGGGAGTCGGGCTGCTGGACCCGTCGGCCGGGGGCCGGCAGCGGTGCGCCGCTCGTGCTCGGGTCGGCGGGGTACGGGTCGTGGCTGGTCATGGGGCTCCGTCGGCGTGCAGTCGATGCGGCCACCCTCCCACGGCCCAGGGTCGGGGGCGCCCGTCCGATGGTCCCGGGACCCGGGGTCAGCGGGACCCCGGGTCAGCGGGCCAGGTAGCGGGCGCGGGCCAGGCAGAACACGCCGTACCCGGCGATCCCGACGGCGATCAGGCCCAGCAGGTAGCGGCCGAAGGGCTGATCGAGCACCTGCTGCAGGGCCTGGTCCATGCCGCCGGACTTCGAGGCGTCGTGCGTGATCGCGGCGTAGCCGAACAGGCCGCCCACGATCGCCACGGCCACCGCCTTCGCCGCGTAGCCGACCTTGCCGGCCAGGACGTAGAACCGGCCAGAGGTGCCCTGCTTGCCCTCGGCGGTGAGGTGCTCACGGAAGTCCTCGGTCACGGCCTGCTTCGCCTGGACCACGGCGTAGCCGAGGATCCCGAGCGCGACCAGGCCGACGATCAGCTGGCCTCCGGGCAGCTGCAGGACCCGCGCGGTGGGGCCGTCGGTCCCGTCGCTGCTGCTGCTGCTCCCGCTGCCGGTCGCCACCTGGAAGGCGCTGAGGCCGACCACGGCGTACAGCACGGCCTTGAGGACCGACACGACACGCTTCTTGAGACGGTCCGAGCCGCTCTCGGAGCGGTGGCCGGCCACGGCCTCGAGCACGCGCCACGCCACCAGCATCAGCATCCCGAGCACCACCAGCCACAGCGCGACCCGGCCGAACGGCTGCTGGGCCAGCTGGGTCATCGCGCCGCCGGCGCTGGTCTCGCCGCTGCCCTGGCCGAGGGCCAGCTGCAGCGCGAGCCAGCCGACGACGAGGTAGACCACGCCGTAGGCGACCATCCCGAACCGGACCGCGTGGTCGACCCAGGAGTGGTTCTCGGCCTCGGCCAGGGACCTCGGCGCGCGCTCGGACGTGCCACCGGTGCTCATCCGATGAGAGTAGGCCCTGCGCGACCCGGTCGTCCCACGTCCCGGCTCACTTCCTGACTCACTCCTCGGCGAGTTCGCCCAGCGCGGTCTCGATCGCGCGGTGGAAGGTCGGGTAGGCGTAGATCATCGTGCGCAGGGTGGCCACCGGCACCGCGGCATGCACCGCGAGCGCGAGCAGGCCGAGCACCTCGCCGCCGCCGGGCCCGGCGGCGGTC
>JBBSKO010000065.1:0-10181 GCA_038256225.1 Propionibacteriales bacterium
CCTACACCGTCAACGCCTCGCGGGCCAGCGGGGCCAGCAGGCGCAGCGCCTCGCCGCGGTGGGAGATGGCGTCCTTCTCCTCCGGCGGCAGCTCGGCGGTCGTGCGGCCCGGGGCCGAGTCGGCCTCGAAGAGCACGTCGTAGCCGAAGCCGCCGCTGCCGGCGACCTCCCGGCGTACGGATCCCGGCATGACGCCCTCGGTGATCAGCTCGCGCCCCCCGGGCAGGCACAGGGCGACCGCGCAGGCGAAGTGGCCGCGACGACGGGCGTCGGGCACGTCGACGAGCTGCGCCAGCAGCAGGGCGTTGTTGCGCTCGTCGCTCTTCGGCGGACCCGCCCAGCGGGCCGAGAGGACGCCGGGCATCCCGTTCAGGGCGTCCACGCACAGGCCGCTGTCGTCGGCGAGGGTCGGCAGGCCGGTGGCCACGAACCCGGCCCGGGCCTTGACCAGCGCGTTCCCGGCGAAGGTGGGGGCGTCCTCGACCGGCTCGTCGTAGGCGTCGACCTCGTCCAGCCCGACGACCTCGAGGTCGGGCACGACGTCGCCGAGGAGGCGCTGCATCTCGGCGATCTTCTTGGCGTTGCGGGAGGCCAGGTGGACCTTGGTGGTCACTCCCGCGACTCCGTCTGCAGGCGGGTGAGGTCGGCGCAGCCCTTCTCGGCCAGGCCGAGCAGCGCGTCCAGCTCGGCCCGGTCGAAGGGGGCGCCCTCGGCGGTGCCCTGCACCTCGACGAACGAGCCGGTGCCGGTCATCACGACGTTCATGTCGGTCTCGGCGCGGACGTCCTCCTCGTACGGGAGGTCGAGCCGGGCGACGCCGTCGATGATCCCGACGCTGATCGCGGCCACCGACCCGGTGAGCGGCTCGCCCTTGAGCGACCCCGCCGCGCGCAGGTGGTCCACGGCGTCGGCCAGCGCGACCCAGGCACCGGTGATCGCGGCGGTCCGGGTGCCGCCGTCGGCCTGGAGCACGTCGCAGTCGAGCTGGATGGTGTTCTCGCCGAGCGCCTGGTAGTCGACGACCGCGCGCAGCGACCGGCCGACCAGGCGGCTGATCTCGTGCGTGCGTCCCCCGATCCGGCCCTTGACCGACTCGCGGTCCGACCGGGTGTGGGTGGCGGCCGGGAGCATGGCGTACTCGGCGGTCACCCAGCCGAGCCCGGAGCCCTTGCGCCAGCGCGGGACGCCCTCGGAGGCCGAGGCCGCGCAGAGCACCTTGGTGCCGCCGAACTCGACCAGGACGGAGCCGGCCGCGTGGTCCAGCCAGTTGCGGGTGATCCTGACCTGGCGGAGCTCGTCGTCGGCCCGACCGTCTGCACGCTTCGTCGTCATGCGAGCACGCTACTGGTCGCTGCGGCCGGGCCGACGGGGGCTTACTTGGGCTCTGCCCGGAGCAGGCGGAGCAGCCCGATCACGAAGGGGACGACCAGCCAGATCGTGCCCGAGACGAGCAGCTGGGCGACCAGCTCACCGCTGGGTGCCCCCTCCTCCTGGAACAGCAGGCCCTGGGCGGTGTTGAACTCGATCCACGGTGCGAGGTCGGCGAACCACTCCTGGAACGCCGAGAGGATGCCGACCGCGATCGGCAGCACCAGGGTGTAGATGAAGTAGGTGACGATCGCCGCGGCGCTGTTCATGAGCAGCATCCCGATCGCGAAGCCGGTGAGGATCCCGATCAGGTTCGCGACCAGGAAGCCCTTGACCAGGATGTCGCCGGTCAGCGTCCAGTCGCCGCCACCGAGCAGCGTGCCGACCACCGCGACGAGGGCCGCGACGGCGATCAGGGCGGCGCCCAGGATCAGCCCGGCCATGAACTTGGCTCCGACCACGCGCCCGCGGTGCGGCTCCAGGGTGAAGGTGGTCAGGCCGGTGCGCTGGCTCCACTCGCTGGTGACCATCAGGATCAGGAGCACCGGCAGGAAGTAGCCCAGGACCGCCCCGGAGACGCCGACGACGTCGCCGTAGTCGGTGGACCCCTCGGGCGCCGCGAAGGCGTAGATCACCACCACGACGAGGCACAGCGCCACGATCGACACGGTGAACCAGCGTCCGGCGCGGGTGTCGAGCGCCTTGCGGAGCTCGACCGAGACCAGGCGGGTGAACGGGACGGCGGGGGTGCCGCTGACGTCGAGGACGCCGGTGGGCGTCGGTGCGGTCGTGCCGGACGGGCCGGTCATGTCGGTGCTCATGCGGTGGCTCCCTGCTGGGTCGCGGCGACGGTGTGGCCCTCGCGCTGGGTGTCCTCGGTCAGCTCCAGGAAGAGGTCCTCGAGGCCGCCCGAGCCGGAGCGGAGGTCGGTGAGGACCACGCCGGCCTGCAGCGCGGCCCGGCCGACCTCGGCGGGGGTGCACGGCACGCGCAGGCCCTCCCCGGCCGGGGTCGGCTCGTAGCCGGCCCGGGCGAGCGCGGCGCCGAGCGCCGCGTCGTCCTCGGAGGAGACCAGCGTGGCGCTGGCCCGTCCGGCGAGCAGCGACCTCTTGTCGCCCTGCGCGACGATCCGGCCGCGCCCGATCAGGATCATCTCGTCGGCGATCATCTCGACCTCGTGCAGCAGGTGGCTGGAGAGCAGCACCGTGCCGCCGCGGTCGGCGTAGCCCCCGAGCAGCCCGCGCATCCACCGGATGCCGGCGGGGTCGAGGCCGTTGGCCGGCTCGTCGAGGATCAGCACCGACGGGTCGCCCAGCAGCGCGTGGGCGATGCCGAGCCGCTGCCGCATCCCGAGCGAGTAGTTGCGCACCCGGCGCTTGGACTCCGTGCCGCTCAGCGAGACCAGCTCGAGCATCTCGTCGACCCGGGAGTCGGGCAGGCCCATGGTGCGGGCGCCGATGGTGAGGACCTCCCGACCGGTCCGCCCCGCGTGCTGGGCCGAGGCGTCCAGCAGCACACCCACGTGGCGCCCGGGGTTCGGGATGTCGGCGTACGGCAGGCCACCGATGCGCACGCTGCCCGAGGTGGCCGGCGTGAGCCCGACCATGATCCGCATCGAGGTGGTCTTCCCCGCACCGTTCGGCCCCAGGAAGCCGGTGACCCGGCCCGGGCGTGCGGTGAAGCTGACGTCGTCGACGGCGGCGAACCCGCCGTACTTCTTGGTGAGGTGCTCGACCGTGATCATGCGCCCAGCCTGGCCTGCCGGGGCCCGCCGCGCATCGGTCCGGCGGCCCGACACGCCCCCGACCTAAGTAGGGGCCTGCCCGCGCCCGGGGCCCCGGGCGCCGACGGCGCGGAGTCCCTAGCCTGGGTACGTGGCCCCGGACCGACCCGAGCAGCAGCTGCAGCCCCCGCTGACCGCGTGGGGCCAGGCGTGGCGGCTCGTGCTGTGCGTCGCGATCAGCGCGATGGCCTGGACGCCCTACGCCGAGGCGCAGTGGGACGACCGACGGGCACTGTTCTGGGTCGACGGCGTCGTCGGGCTCGTCGCCCTCGTGGCCGTGCTCTGGCGGCGACGGTGGCCGTTGCCCGTCGCGCTGCTCCTCAACGCCGCCACCGTCGTCTCGGGCGCCGCCGCCGGTCCGGCCACCCTGGCCCTGGTCTCGCTGGCCACCCGACGGCGGGCGCTGCCGGTCGCCGCCGTCTCGCTGGTCGCCTTCGCCGCCGGGATGGTCTTCGTGCAGACCTCGCCGAGCGCGGGCGTGCGCGAGCTGTGGCTGGACGCGACCGTGATCGTGATCGCGCTGGTGGCCACCGTCGTCCTCGGCCTCTACCTCGGGGCGCGGCGTGAGCTGCTGTGGACGCTGCGCCAGCGGGCCGAGAGGGCCGAGGCCGAGCAGGAGCTGCGCGCCACCCGGGCGCGCGAGAACGAACGGGCCCGGATCGCGCGGGAGATGCACGACGTGCTGGCCCACCGGATCTCGCAGATCTCGATGCACGCCGGCGCCCTGGCCTACCGCTCCGACCTCGGCCCCGACCAGCTGCGAGGGCAGGCGGAGGTGATCCAGAGCGCCGCGAACGAGGCGCTGGCCGACCTGCGCGGGGTGCTGGGGGTGCTGCGCGACTCCGAGACCGGGGTGCCGCTCGAGCGTCCCCAGCCGACCTGGGACGACCTGACGGACCTGGTCGCCGAGGCGCGCGCGGCGGGGCAGCACGTCGAGGTCGTCGACCGCGTCGACGACGCGCACCCGGTGCCCGACCCGGTCGCCCGCACCGTCTACCGGATCGTCCAGGAGGGCCTGACGAACGCGGGCCGCCACGCCCCCGGAGCCCTGCTCACCGTCGACCTGGCGGGCTGTCCCGCGGACGGGATGACGGTCCGGCTCCGCAACCCCCACGGCTTCGGCCACCACGACACCAGCGGGGCGGGGCTGGGCCTGGTCGGGCTGAGCGAGCGGGCCGTGCTCCGCGGCGGGTGGCTCGAGTCGGGGACGTCGGGGCGCGACTTCGAGCTGCACGCGTGGCTGCCGTGGGCGGCGGCGTGAGCGGCGTCGTGAGCGGGGAGTCCGGGGCGACCCGGGTCCTCGTGGTCGACGACGACGCGCTGGTGCGCTCGGCGCTGGTGCTGATGCTCGGCGGCGAGCCCGACCTCGAGGTCGTCGGGGAGGCGGTCGACGGCAGGCAGGCCGTGGACCGGGCCGCCGCGACCCGCGCGCACGTCGTGCTGATGGACATCCGGATGCCGGTGATGGGCGGGCTCGAGGCGACCCGTGTCCTGTGCGCCACCCCGGGCGCCCCGCGGGTGATCGTGCTGACGACCTTCGACGCCGACGACTACGTGGTGGAGGCCGTCGGCGCCGGCGCCGACGGCTTCCTGCTCAAGGACACCCCGCCCGCCGAGATCGTCGCCGCCGTGCGCGCGGTCGCCGCGGGCGAGCCGATGCTGTCGCCGTCGGCCACCCGCGCCCTGGTCGCCGCCGCCCGACGACGCCCGGCCGACGACCGCGGCCAGGAGGCACGGGCACGCCTGACCCGGCTCACCGAGCGCGAGGCCGAGGTCGCCGACGCGGTGGCCCGTGGGCTGAGCAACTCCGAGGTGGCCGCCGAGCTCTCCCTGTCGGTGGCCACCGTCAAGGCCCACGTGTCGCGGCTCTTCGACAAGCTCGGGGTGGTCAACCGGGTGCAGATCGCGATCTGCGTCCACGACGCCCGGGCCGGCTGAGGCGGCTCAGCCCAGCAGGTAGGTCGCGCCGGGGTGCGCCAGCTCGACGGAGCCCTGGTGCACCGCGCGCGCCTCGGCGAGGATCTCCTCGCGGTCGAACCACGGCGGGACGTGGGTAAGCACCAGGCGGTCCAGGCCCACCCGGGCGGCCACATCACCACAGTCGGCACCCGTCAGGTGCACGCCGGGCGGGTTGTCGTCGCCGGTGCGGAACGACGCCTCGGCCAGGAGCAGGTCGACGTCGGCGGCCACCGCGTCCAGGCCGGCGCACGGGGCGGTGTCGCCGGAGTAACCCAGGACGTGCCCGTCGGCGGTGACCCGCAGGCCGTACGCCTCGACGGGGTGCTCGACGCGAATCGGCTCGACCAGGAACGGGCCCAGGGTGAACGCGCCGTCGTAGGGCCGGAAGTCGAACTGCTCGGTCATCCCGGGGTCCTCGGGCAGGTCGTAGGCGCGCGCCATCCGCCCGGCGGTGTCGGAGGGGCCGTAGACCGGGATCCGCGGCTGCGGTCCGCGCGGGTGGTACTTGCGCATCACGTAGTAGCCGCAGAGGTCCAGGCAGTGGTCGGCGTGGAGGTGCGAGACCAGGACGGCGTCGATGGTGAGCGGGTCGACGTAGCGCGCCAGCGCGCCGAGCGCGCCGTTGCCGAGGTCCACCAGCACCCGCCAGGGCCGGGGCCCGGCGTCCGGGGCGGCGGGGTCGATGCCGTCGGCCTCCACCAGGTAGCAGCTCGCCGGGCTGTCGGGGCCGGGGTAGGACCCTGAGCAGCCGATCACCGTCAGCCTCATCCTGGCCTCCCCCCGACCGGTGTGGGTCCGCCGGCGTACTGCGCCGCCGTGACCATCTCGGGCCCGAGGAAGCGCCGCCCGATCGTCTCGAACTGCTCGGGCGAGCCGGTGGTCCAGAAACGGTACGTGGGGTCGCCCTCCGCGCGCATCAGGCCCGTGTCGGCCAGCACCCGGTAGACGTCCTTGGCGCACTCCTCCGCGCTCGAGACCAGGGTGACCTCCTCCCCCATCACGTAGGAGATGACCGCGGTCAGCAGCGGGTAGTGCGTGCAGCCCAGGACGAGGGTGTCCACGCCCGCGGCGGTCAGCGGGTCGAGGTACTCGTGGGCCGCGGCGAGCAGCTCCTCGCCGCCGGTCACCCCGGCCTCGACGAAGTCCACGAACGACGGGCACGCGCGGGTGCGCAGGTCGACCTGCGGGGCGGCGGCGAACGCGTCGTCGTAGGCCATCGAGGCCGCCGTGGCCTCGGTGCAGATCACGCCGATCCGGCCGCTGCGGCTGGCCGCGACCGCGCGGCGGGTGGCGGGGTAGATCACCTCGACCACGGGCACGTCGTAGCGCTCGCGGGCGTCGCGCAGCATCGCGGCGCTGGCGGAGTTGCACGCGATCACGAGCGCCTTGACGCCCTGGCCGACGAGGTGGTCCAGGCACTCCAGGGCGTACTCGCGCACCTCGGCGATCGGCTTCGGCCCGTACGGCTGGCGCGCGGTGTCACCGAGGTAGACCAGCGACTCGTGCGGCAGCTGGTCGATCACCGACCGCGCCACCGTCAGCCCACCGAAACCCGAGTCGAAGATGCCGATCGGGGCCTCGCGCCGTACGGCGAGGTCGGCCTCGGTCGTTCGCGGGCGAGGGGGCACGGGACACCACGTTAGGTCCTCCGACCCGCCGCCCGCACGTCCCGGGCCCCCAGGGCGACGCACGTCACCCTGACCGGGCGTCCCGGAACGGGACTAGCCTCCGCCCATGATGTCGTCCTCACCGGTACGTCGCGCCCTCCTGCCCGTCGCCGCGACCGTCGCCGTGCTCGCGGCCTGCTCCTCCGCGCCACCCCCTTCGGCCGGGGCAGTCGTCCCGGCCTCAGCGGCCGCCGAGGCCGCGGCGCCGCAGCAGGCCGAGCGGGTGCTGGCGATCTCGATCGACGGCCTGAACCCGGACGCGCTGACGCAGCTGGGCCGCGAGGGAGCCCCGGCTATCTGGCGTCTCGTCGACCGGGGCGTGCACACCTTCGAGGCGCGCACGGCGGTCGAGCTGACCGACACGCTGCCGAACCACACCGCCATGGTCACCGGCCGCGCGATCGCGCGCGGGCGCAACGGGCACGGCGTGACCTGGAACGACGAGCGCACGGACCCCAGGACGGTGCAGGCGGCCGCCGGCGAGGACGTCGGCTCGGTGTTCTCCGAGGTCGGCGACGCGGGCCGCTCGTCGGCGCTCTTCACGACCAAGGAGAAGCTGCGGCTCTTCGACCGCTCGTGGCCCGACGCGGTCGACCGGGTGACGGTGGTGGGGCAGGACGAGGCACTGGTGACGGCCGCCCACGAGGACCTCGTCCAGCACCACCGCGCCTTCACCTTCGTCCACCTCGGTGGGGCCGACATCTCCGGCCACAACAACGGGTTCATGTCGCCGGCGTACCTCGCCACGGTCAGCCGCCTGGACGGCCTCGTCGGCCGGCTCGTGCGTGCGGTCCGCCGCCAGCCGCAGCTCGCGGGAACCGTGGTCGTGCTGACCGCCGACCACGGCGGGCGGGGCGAGAGCCACCGTGACCCCACCCAGCGGGTCAACTACCGCGTGCCGTTCGTCGTGTGGGGGCCGCAGGTCGGCACCGGGGACCTCTACGGCCTGCAGGGCAGGACGTACGCCGCCCCGGGCCGCGCGCAGGTCGGCTACGGCGCCCGGACGCAGCCCGTGCGCAACGGCGACGTGGCCAACCTGAGCCTGGACCTGCTCGGTCTGGGTCCGGTCCCGGACAGCCGCTTCGACGCCAGGCAGCGACTGCTCGTGCACTGACGTGGGGCGGGCGGGCTCAGGCCCAGAGCTGGCCCTCGAGCCGCTCCTCGGCCTCCTCGACGGTGCCCTCGTAGGCCCCGGTCGAGAGGTACTTCCAACCGCCGTCGCAGACGATGAAGGCGATGTCGGCGCTCTCGCCGGCCTTGACCGCCTTCGCGGCCTGGGCCAGCGCGGCGTGCAGGATCGCGCCGGTCGAGATGCCGGCGAAGATGCCCTCGAGCTCGAGCAGCTCACGCACCCGGCGGACCGCGTCGCGCGGGCCGACCGAGAAGCGGCCGTCGATCATCGCGGGGTCGTACAGCTCGGGCACGAAGCCCTCGTCGAGGTTGCGCAGGCCGTACACGAGCTCGCCGTAGCGCGGCTCGGCGGCCACGATGCGCACCTCGGGCTTGACCCGGCGGAAGTAGCGTCCGGTGCCCATCAGGGTGCCGGTGGTGCCGAGGCCGGCCACGAAGTGCGTGATGGACGGCAGGTCGCGCAGCAGCTCGGGGCCGGTGCCGTCCTCGTGGGCGAGGGCGTTCGCGGGGTTGCCGTACTGGTAGAGCATCACCCAGTCGGGGTGCTCCTGGGCGACCTGCTTGGCCACGCGGACGGCCTCGTTGGAGCCGCCGGCGGCCGGCGAGGAGATGATCTCGGCGCCCCACATCCGCAGCAGCTGGCGGCGCTCCCCGGAGGTGTTCTCCGGCATCACGCAGACGATCCGGTAGCCCTTGAGCTTGGCCGCCATGGCCAGCGAGATGCCGGTGTTGCCCGACGTCGGCTCGAGGATGGTGCAGCCCGGACGCAGGGTCCCGTCCTTCTCGGCCTCCTCGATCATCCGCAGCGCCGGCCGGTCCTTGATGGAGCCGGTCGGGTTGCGGTCCTCGAGCTTGGCCCACAGCCGCACGTCGGCCGACGGCGAGAGTCGCGGGAGCCCCACCAACGGCGTGTCGCCGACGGAGGCCAGGAGGCTGTCGTAGCGCATGGGAGCGGGTCCGGTCCGGGGGTCGGGGGTCAGCCGCCGGCGACGGCCGGCAGCACGACGACCTGGTCGCCGTCGGACAGCTCGGCGCCGAGGCCGCCGATGAAGCGCACGTCCTCGTCGTTGACGTAGACGTTCACGAAGCGGCGCAGCTCGTCCGAGCCGTTCTTGTCCTCGACCAGGCGGTCCTTGAGGCCGGGGTGGTGGGCCTCCAGGTCCTCGATCAGCGCCGTCAGGCTGGCGCCCTCGGCCTGGACGGCCTTCTCGCCACCGGTGTAGGTGCGCAGGATGGTCGGGATTCGGACCTCGATGGCCATGCTTCGGATCTCCTCATGCGGATCGGGATCAGGGGCGGGGCGGGAGCGCGTCGACGACGGCGACCTCTTCCTCGGTCACCGTGCCGTCCACGATCCTGTACGACCTGAACTCCACAGGGCCGTCGTTATTCCCGTGCTCACGGGTGCTGACCAGCACGTAGTGGGCGTTCGGCTCCTGCGCGAGACCGATGTCGGTACGGCTCGGGTAGGCCTCCGTGGCGGTGTGGGAGTGGTAGACCACCACCGGCTCCTCGTCCCGGTCGTCCATCTCGCGGTAGAGCCGGAGCAGGTCGGTGGAGTCGAACTCGTAGAAGGTCGGGCTGCCCGCGGCGTTGACCATCTCGACCAGCCGCTCGGGCCGGTCGCTGCCCTCGGGTCCGGCGACCACGCCGCAGGCCTCGTCGGGGTGGTCACGCCTGGCGTGGGCGATGATGCCGTCGTACGTCGTCCGGTCGATGGTCAGCACCCAGAAAGCCTAGGACACACCCCCGCGTCGACCGGTCGCCCCCGCTCCCGCTAGGACCGGAAGCGGGCGGCGACCTCGTCGGAGAGCCCGACCTCGATCCGCTGGCGCATCCGCTCGCTCAGCGGCGGTGCCGCGGCCAGGCTGAACCAGCCGACGTCGACCGACTCGTCGTCGGCGACGTGCGCCTCACCACCGAGCCAGGTGCAGGCGAAGGTGTGGTCGAGGAAGACGTTGCGGTCGCCGTTGGGGTAGGCCACCTGCTCGCCCGCGGTGACCTGGGCCAGCCGGTCGACGCGGATGTCGACGCCGGTCTCCTCCAGCGCCTCCCGCCGCGCCGCGACGCCGGGGTCCTCACCGGGGTCGACGATGCCGGTGACCGGGGTCCACGCGTGGTCGTCCGAGCGCTGGACCAGCAGCACCTCGGTCCCGCCGTCGGCGCCCTCGCGCCGGATCACCGCGGTGACGCCGGGCAGCCAGAGCTCGGCGTGGCCGACCTTCTCGCGCAGGGCCAGGATGAAGTCGGGGGTCGGCACGAGGGGCACGCTA